>JANZZP010000036.1 GCA_026419335.1 Elusimicrobiales bacterium
GCATGCAAAATTTATATCCATTCTTTTTGACCATCTTTCTATATCATCCTTAAAAAGCATATCCTTTGGAGTTTTACAACCAAGCAATATATCTACTTTTCCAAAATCTTTTCTCATATCCATAACATAATTTATAAGTGATCTAAGAGGTGCTATTCCAAGTCCACCAGCAACAAATAAAATATCATTTCCAAACATCTGTTTTACTGGAAAAGGTCTTCCAAAAGGTCCTCTTATATAAACTCTATCTCCTTTTTCTAACTTGTGAATTTCATTGGTAACTCTACCAGCAGCTCTTACTGTAAGTTCAAAGCTTCCTTTTTTAGTTGGAGATGAACATATAGATATTGGAACTTCACCGACTCCAAATAGTTCTATTTGAACAAACTGACCAGGCTCATGTCCAAGTTCTCCATCATCAAGTTCTATTTCAAACCATTTCTCCGTTTTTGTCATAAATTTAGAATCAGTTATTTTTCCTTTTCTGTATGACCAAGGAGTTTTTTTCATTTCTTTTAGTAATGAATCTGTTTTCATAAACTCTCCTTTATTTTTAAAATTTCACTTCTTCATTCATTTTAACTAATATATCTTTAAGAGATATATCAGCCATACATGTTCTACTACACCTACCACAACCAGTACAGAAAAATCTATTAAATTTATCATACGTAAATTTAAACTTTCTATAAATTCTGTGCCTTTGTCTTAATGATCTCTCCTCTCTAAAATTTTCACCACCAGCAACTTTTGCAAAAGTTTCAAATTGACATGAGTCCCAACTTCTTATCCTTTTACCTTTTTTTAGATTAAATTCAACTCTATCTTCCATATCAAAACAATAACATGTCGGACATACATTTGTACAATTACCACACGAAACACATTTGGAACCTATATCTTCCCATATCTTAGAATTGTAAGACTTCTCAAAAATTTCTGGAATCTTAATTGAATCAATATTAACCTCATTTTTAAAATTAGACCTTTTTTGTTTTCTTATCTCTTCTAATTTATGAATATCCTGAGAAGTTGCTTTAGGAAGTTTCAAATACTCTACAAGTTCTTCTCCATTTTGCGTATTAACATAAGTAAAATAAGAATCTCCAATATCTGTCATAAAAAGATCATAGCCACCGTTCGGAAGATGTGAATTTACAAAACAACAAGAAGCATATTCATCACAATATTTTATACACTCAATTCCAATAATAAATAAGTTTTCTTTTCTTGTTAAAAAATGATAATCTACAGGTTTATCGTTAAAAACTATATTAAGACATTGAAGCCCAGCAAGATCACAAGTTCTAATACCAAAAATAGCTAACTTTTCATCTGAAACAACAACCTTTTCTTCAAATTCTTTACCTTTATTAATAAATTCGCTGATAACTTCTCTTTGTGGCATGAAATATTTCTTAGGTGGTAGTATAGTTGGAATATAATCATCTACTGAGATATCCTTGGCAGAAGTTACCTCATCAAATACAAAGTCCTTCTGCCATTTTTTTATAGGAGCAACAACTTTCATTTTTTTTGAAAGTTCTTTTATAAAACGTTCAAGATAACTCTTTTGAAGTATATGATGTTTCACTTTATCCTCCTTAGACTCAATCTCATACATATAAAATTTTATAATTTTATTTTAAAAAATAGTTATTAGTATTTTGAAAATGGTTATTTGTTTTTATTATAACTAATCTCTTGTATTTGAGCTTTCTTATCTTTTAAATATATATCTATAACCGTAATAAATATGGCTATAAATATAGGTCCAATAAAAAGTCCAGCAGGACCAAAAGATTTAACACCACCGATTATTCCAAGAAATACTAATCCTATAGGCATTTTCGAAAAATTACCAATAAAAATAGGTCTAATAAAATTATCAATCAAGCCAACTACAAAGAAACACCATATAAACACAAATAAGAAAATAGCAATAGGTTTAGTGAAATAACAATATATTATAACAGGAATGGTCACAGTAGCAGTTCCAATAAAAGGAATTAAAGCAGAAATCATAACAAAAAGACCTAAAAGGGCAGGAGATGATAATCCTGCAATATAAAAACCAAACATCGCCACTATTCCTTGTATAAAAGCTGTAAGAATAATACCTCTAATTATTGAATTTACAGATATTTCAAATTGCCTTAAAACCCTTTCTATACTTTCATTACTAAAAGGAACGATATCAATTAAGTAACTTAAAATTTTTTTCCCATCTCTAAAAAAGAAAAACATTGAAACAAACATAATAGATAAGTTCACAAAGAAAAAGAATATATTTTTTACAACGGAGCCACCTGATCTGAGTATGCTTTTTTGAATTTGATCAATATTTGAGGTAACTATTTCTCTAATATCTGATATTGATATGGGAATAAAATGAGGAATTTTTATTCTACTTAAATCAATATTATTATAATGATCTACAATAGATGGATATATAAGTTTAGCTTCTTTAAAAAGCAGCCAGCCAAATAAAAATAATGGAACAACAAAAATAATCAATACAGCTAACATGCTCAGAAAACTTGCAATTGTTTGACTGAATTTTAACTTTTTAAAAAAAATATATATAGGATAAAAAACAACAGTAAAAGTAACACTTAAAAATAAAGATATTAGAAAAGGACTAATAAGTTTAATAAAAGAATATATGAAAAGTATTACAAAAACACTTATCACAATATTAATTACAAATCTTTTACTTATTTTTATTTCATCCTTCATAAAACCACCTTATTAAAACAGCTAATCCTAAAAATATTCTATAAATAATGAAAATTTTAAAACTATTTTTTTTAATAAAAGTAAGCAGGAATTTTATGGATAAAATTCCTGAAATAAAACTTGATAAAAATCCTACAATAAGTGGCATGCTTACATTAATTCCATCAGCACTCTTGATTTCAAAAATAGCCGCACCAAATATTATAGGCATAGACATAAAAAACGATATCTTTGCAGCATTCTCTCTTGAATAACCTAAAAAAAGAAGCCCTGATATACTCATACCAGATCTTGATGCACCTGGGATTATAGCAATAGATTGAAAAATACCAGCCCATAACCCATCCTTCCAATTAAACTCCTTTTCAATATATCTATTACCATATCTAACATCTATAAACATAATAAAAAACGAGAAAAATATAAGACTAGATGCTACTAACCATATTTGTCTGAAAAGATTTTCAGCATAATCCTCAAATAACAAACCAAAAACAACTCCTGGTATTGTTGCTATAATTATAGCAATTAAAAAACTTTTTTTTTCCTTTTCCCCCGCTAAAAAACCTTTTATTAATAATAAAATATCTCTCCAAAAATATATAAAAACAGCAAATAATGTCCCAAGATGAAGCATAACATCAAAAAAAAGTCCTTGATATTCAATACCAACTAAATAAGAATATAATCTAAGGTGTGCAGATGATGATATTGGTAAGAACTCACCTACACCTTGTAGTATCCCTAAAAAAAATGCATGCCATATATCCATAATTAGATTATAATAAAAATAGAAAATCACTTATCTAATTTTAACTATTTCAACATTTTTATAATAATGATTTATAATATCATTCCATGAATATCCAAGTTCAGCCATTTTATCAGCTCCGTGCTGACACATACCAACTCCATGTCCATATCCCTTTCCTTCAAAAATAAAATATTTTTTATCATACTTCACATCAAATAAAGTACTTTTAATTGCAAACCAATTTATTCTCCTACCGACAAGATGATAAAAATCGATACCTCTTATATTTAACAGTTTTTTATTTGTTTTTATTATCAAATTTTTAACTCTACCACTTTTGCTACGATTATAGATAGATATATAGCTAACCTCATCTTTTTTTTCGATTAAACCAGATTTATACAACATATATCCAATTTTCTTTTTAGATATTTTTGTCCTCCATCTATATCCCCAACCAAAACTACACAATGGGAAATTAAAAATTTTATCATCTATTGAACTAAGATATGGCATACTATCATATCCCCAAACATCTAAAGCATCTTCAGTCTTACCACCGCATATACTATGATACATACTCCATGCTGGTTTACCATTGTACAAAATAACATACCCTTTTGTGTTATCAACAGCTTTCTTTACAACATCTCTAATATTTTGAAATCCTTTGTATAACTGACAATGAGTTAAATCACAAAAATGATAATAATCTCTTTGATGTCTTCGATTATATGAAGCAAGCACATAACTCCTTGCTGCCACTGCATTTGCTTTTATTGCTTCAATATTTTTCATAATTTGAGTTTCATATTCTACCACAGAAAGGATATAATCATCAATATCTACTACGTTTACAGGAATAATAATATCATTTTTCAAATAAAGAATTAATTTTCCCTTATAAATTCTTTTTTCTTTCTTTATAATAACTTCAAAAATTTCATTACACGGTTCTATTTCAAAAACATCATCCTCATAAAGTTTATTATTTGTTATAATTACAATTTTTTTACCACGTACCAAAACACTAACTTTATCATTTATAATCTCATCCTTTATCTTCAGACATTTTGAATTTATTTTAAAATCTTTCAATAGTTTAGAAGAAAATATTTTAACTTTTACTTCAAATGAATTAACTGGGAGAAAAGTTATAAGAACTATTAAAAATATATTAGAGATTGTATTTAGAGAAGATTTCAAATTTATCTCCCGTTTTTATGAGATATACATAAGAAGCAGGTTTAAAATATATATCTTTTTTTATCAATTTATAAATCAAGTCAGATACTAGAGGCATATGCGATATAACAATTATTCTATTATTTTTATATAAATCTAAAAATTCATATGTTTTTGTAACTGGAGTATCCATCTTAAACATATCTGAACTTATAATATTTTCAAAGGATATATTCATAATAAAAGAAAAAATCTCTGCTGTTTCTATCGTTCTAACGAAAGGACTAGACAATATAAAATCAAACTTAAAACCAGACATTTTAAGATTTTCTGCTGCTTTCTTTACAGCTAACCTACCATCATCAGAAAGGTGTCTTGAAAAATCACTACCATTTTCAGATTTCGGTAATGCTTCTCCATGTCTAACAATAACTAAATGCATATATTAATTTATCAATAAAAGATATTTTTTTACCAAATTATAATGCTTCTCTTCCTCAGATATTATTTCATCAAGAATATCTATATCTAAATTATCATAAACCAATAATAATTCCTTTATCGCTTTATACATCTTAACTGCTTTTCCTTCTCTAATTATATGGATTTTTAAGGTTTCTCTTAAACTTGTTATCTTTGGAATTATTCTTTTGACAGGACGTATTTCTGTTCCAAATATTTTGTTTATTCTCTCTATATGCCTAATTTCATCCTTTGAAAATTCTAAAAAAACCTCAGAAATTTCTTTACCTTTTAAAATTTTGTTATAAAAATGTTCCGCTTCATATTTATATATATAATAATCAGCGAATTCTTCATTTATTAAACCTTGAATAAATTCATTTCTAAATATTCCCATTTTTAACCTCTCTATACTTACAAGATTCTTTTGCTAAACATATATCACATTTTCCCTTTTTATAAAACTCCATCCTTTTCATTTTAAAGGCAATATCTTTTAAATTAGTAATAAGTGAAGAATCTTCAATATATTCCATTCTCTGTTTTTTAGGTCCAGATATATAATAGTAACTAATATAAGATACTTTTTTAAAATATTTTTTTGAAATTCCAAAAGCATATATCATTAGTTGAAGTTCATTTCGATGATGAAAATGATTCTTTTCTTCCATCGCAAGTTTATAATCAATTATTTCCAAACTATCATCATCAAGTATATCAATTCTATCAACAGTCCCTTTTAAAACAATTTCATCATCCAAAAAAATCTCAAAAAAATCATCAACCGAAAATATACTAGAAGGATTTTTTTTCTCAAATTCATAAAAATTTTTTATAAGTTCAATACCTACTTCATAACACTCCATCATCTGTTGAGGAGTATTAAATCCAGCATTATTCCAATTTTCTTCAAAACTCTCTAAAATACCTTTTAATTCCAATTTTTTATTTGCATAATTTACAAGACATTTATGTATAGAAACACCAAGAGATGTTTTCCAATTATGTTTAATATAATTCCCATCTATATAAATAAATTTATAAAGATAATGGCAAAAATTATAAGCATTTATTTTTGAATAATTTATTTCAAACATTTTTTTGTTTAATAAAATCTATAATAGTATCTCCGTATTTTTCACTTCTATACTTTATAAGTAGATCTCCAATCTCAAAAAATTCTTTTACATGATGTTGTGTAATTATAATTCCATACTCTGAAAGTAAATTTGCTTTTAAAATATTTTCAACTGTTTTTGAACAATAATACAAAGGGTTATTATCCTTATCACGATATGGTGGAGCAATAAATATTATGTCATAACCATCGCTAGAATATATTTTTAGGAAAGATAAATCCTTAAGAACATCTGCCTTTACAACTACTGCTTTTTCCTCAAAATTAAGATGTTTAAGGTTTCGTTTTATAGTCTTAATACACTGATTATCATTATCAACAAATACAACTTTTTCTGCACCTCTTGATAAAGCTTCAAGACCAACCAAACCTATACCAGCATAAAGATCTAAAAATATAGAAGCAGTAACATGCGGTCTTATTATATCAAACAAAGATTTTCTCATTCTCACTGATATTGGTTTAACATGATGCTCCATAGGTAATGATAACACTCTTCTATTTTTCCTTGAACCTGCTATTATACGTATCATAACATAATTTGTAAAAAATATTTAAAATTATCTTAATTTAAATTCTATAATATATTATACAAAGCATTTTTATATTTAAATAGAGGTTTTATGACAAATGAAGAAATACATGCCGATGTAATAATAATAGACGATGATCCAATGGCAGGTGAACTTACTAAAGACCTTTTATCTGATGAAGGGTGGAAGGTTGTTCTTATAGATGATTCTACAAAAGCTATAGACACTATTAAAAAACTTAAACCAAAACTTGTTATAAGTGATATAATGATGCCAGGGATAGACGGGATGGAAATATGCAAAAGAATTAAAACAAACCCAGAACTAAAAAACATAAAAGTCATAATTTTATCGGGTAAGTCATATGAAAAAGAAAAACAAAGGGCTTTAATGCTTGGCGCAGAACACTTTATAACTAAGCCCTATAATGTGGAAAATTTTGCAAAATTAATTAAAGAAATACTTCAAGGAGCTCAAAAACCACCATCAGTTCCACCACCCCCACCCCAAAAATCACAAAACCAAAATTCAACATTTAATAAATCTGATGTCGAGCCATCTTCAGTAAGATTAACATTATACGGGATAAGAGGACTTGGTTCACAACTACCACAAACCACCTCTAAATATGGAAGACAAACTATATGTGCATCTATCGAAACCTCAAATGACATTTTTATCCTTGATGCTGGTACTGGTTTATATAAACTTGGAAAAGAACTTACAACTACCAAAAAATTTTATCAAACAATATGGTTATTTTTGACACACTTCCATAATGATAACATTATAGGCTTACCATATTTTGAACCTTTATTATATCCAGATTTTAATATAAATATTGTTGGAGCTAATGATGCTGAAAAAGCATTAAAAGATGTAATAAAATCTAACCTATATAGCTCTTTTTCACCTATACCTTCTACACCAAAAGCTAAAATAAATCTTTTTGAAGTTAAAGAAGAAAATTATGAGATATCCCCCACCATAAAAATGGGAACTATGTATTCAAATCATCCAACCACTACCGTTATATACTTTTTTAATATCAATGGAATAAAAATAGCATTTGCTCCTGATAGCGAAATCTGGGAAGAAGCTACAGCATTACAAGATTATAATGAAAGATTAGGAAAATTTTCATCAGGATTTGATGTTTTATTACATGACTCATATTATAATTCATCTGACTATACATCTCTACATCATAAAGGACATAGCTCATTAACAATAGTCACAAAATTTGCTATAAGAAATAAGATACGAAATTTAATTCCAATAAATATTAATCCTGAATATGATGATTCAAAAATAGATGCAATGATAGAAGAAGCAAATAATATAATTAAAACTACCCAATCTCAAACTGTATTAAAAGTTATATCAGAGAAAGAAAGTATTATTATAAAAAAGTCTTAGGAGGATAAATGGAAAAAAAAGAAGCAAAACAAGAACTACAAATAGAAATCCAAGTAGATGAACAAACAGCACAAGGTATCTATACTAATCTTGCAGGAATTACTCATAGTGAAACTGAATTTATATTTGATTTTCTATTTATGCAACCAAATCAACCAAAAGCTAAACTAAGAGCAAGAATAATATCTAACCCCATACATACAAAAAGATTTTTACTTGCCTTAATGGAAAACATAAGAAGATATGAAGAAAGATTTGGGAAAATACCAGAAAGAGAACTTCCATCATCTGGACATTCATGACAATATAATCGCATTATTTATAATACTGTGAACTAATTATCATAAATTTCAAATTAGGTATAATTTATTATATGATAAACAAATATCTTTCTGATGTAAATAAAATTATAGAACAAAGATTAATAAGTTATTTTAAAAACAAAAAAAACACACACCCACTACTAAAAAAATCTATGCTTTATTCACTTTGTGCTGGTGGAAAAAGAATAAGGCCAACATTAGTATTTCTTTTTTATGAGCTTTCTGGTAAACACAAAAAAGATATAATAGATGCAGCATGTGCTGTTGAGATGATACACACTTATTCTTTAATTCATGATGATCTTCCACCAATGGATGATGATGATTTAAGAAGAGGAAAGCCAACAAATCATATCGTATTTGGTGAAGCTACTGCAATTTTAGCTGGAGACGGTCTCCTTACCGATGCTTTTCATATGATTTCCAATATAAAAAAGATTGAAGATAAATATAAAATAAAGGCAATAGAAATCTTAGCAGATAAGGCTGGTTCTAATGGAATGGTTAGTGGACAAATTGCTGATATGCTTTTTGAAAACACTAAAGAAAAAAATAAAACAAAGCTAACAAAAATAATATCATATATACACACTCATAAAACAGCTGATATGTTGTGTGCATCTTGTCAAATAGGAAGAATATTAAGCGGAATTATTAATGATACAGATAAAATAGAGAAATTTGGTAAAAATATTGGTTTAGCATTTCAAATTAAAGACGATATTTTAGATGTTACACAAACACCAGAAAAACTCGGTAAAAATCCAAGCGATGTAAAAAATAAAAAACTTACATATGTATCATTATTTGGAATTGACAAATCTATTAAGTTGGCAGAAAAAAGCATAAATAATGCTCTTAATATACTTAAAAACATACAAGGAAATTTAAAAACAAAAAAAATAATTGAAGAATTGTGTCATCTTATTTTAAGGAGAGAACAATGAGATATTTACCATATATAAAAGGACCCGCTGATTTAAAAAGGTTAAACATACAAGAGCTTGATGAAGTTGCAAAAGAAATAAGAACTTTAATAATAGAAGTGGTAAGCAAAAATGGAGGACATCTCGCATCAAGCTTAGGAGCAGTGGACCTCATAGTTGCCTTACACTATATTTATAATTCACCAACTGATAAAATTATTTTTGACACAGGACATCAAGCATACGCTCATAAAATACTTACAGGAAGATTTGAAAAATTTGATACTTTAAGAAAATTTGGTGGGATATCAGGTTTTCTGAAAAGATCTGAAAGTGAACACGATATATTTGGAGCAGGACACGCATCAACAGCACTTAGTGCAGCATGTGGAATTGCTGCAGCAAGAGATATTTTAAAAGAAAAATATAAAGTTGTATGTGTAGTAGCTGATGGTGCTTTGACAGGAGGAATGAGTTGGGAAGCAATGCAAAATATCGGTCACTTAAATCAAGACATGCTTGTAATTTTAAATGACAATCAAATGTTTATATCTCATAGAGTTGGACAACTTGGAAAAATTTTAACAAGACTCCTTACTCTTGGAATGATTAAAAATGCAGGAGAGAAAATTGAAATATTTTTAAATAGATTCCAATTTTGGGGTAAAAATATATTAAAATTAGCCAAAAGAGCAAGAGTGATCTTTTTCCCAGGAATGATTTTCGAAGAAATGGGCTTCAGGTATTTTGGACCCATAGATGGACATAATATAAAAGAATTAGTAGAGGTGCTGGGATATCTAAAAGATCTCAAAGGTCCTGTGCTTTTACATGTAGTAACAAAAAAGGGAAAGGGATATGAGTTTGCAGAAAAAAAACCAATAAGTTTTCATGGCGCTTCAAAATTTGACATAAAAACTGGTGAAGTGGTAAAAATATCCTCATCTAATAATGCACCAACTTTTACAGAAGTGTTTTCAAATACAATAGTGGAATTAGCGGAAAAAAATCCAAAAATTGTAGCAATAACTGCCGCCATGCCGGAAGGAACTGGATTAGATAAATTTAGAGATAAGTTTCCATATAGATATTTTGATGTTGGAATTGCAGAAGAACATGCTATAACTTTCGCAGCAGGACTTGCAACACAAGGATTCAAACCGGTAGTGGCAATATATTCTTCTTTTATGCAAAGAGCAGTAGATCAAGTTATGCACGATGTGTGCCTTCAAAAACTTCCAGTAGTAATATGTATGGACAGAGCAGGAATAGTTGGCGAAGATGGTCCAACACATCATGGTGTATTTGATTTGGGACTTTTTAGAATGTTTCCAAATATACAAATATTAGCACCGTCTGATGAAAACGAACTTAAAAACTGTATATACACAGCAATAAATTCAAATATTCCAACAATAATCAGATATCCAAGAGGTAATGGTTTTGGTGTAGAAATAAAAAAAGATTTTGAAAGTTATTCATCACATAAAGCTATCACTCTAATGGAGGGAGATGATATTCATATTCTTGTAACAGGAACAAGATTATATCCAACACTAAAAGCAGCAAAGATGGCTAAAGAAAAAGGAATTTCTGTAGCTGTTCATTATTTTAGATATGTAAAACCTCTTGATATAGAACTCATTAAAAATCTTGAAAATAAAAAAATTATTACAATTGAAGATAACGCTCTCACATGTGGCTTTTCAAGCGCTATAGTTGAGACAATGACTGACCTTGATATTAAAGCTAACATTATAAGAATAGGTATTCCAGATAGATTTATAGAACATGGTTCTTTACAAGAACTTTATAATATGCTTGGAATAGACGAAGATGGGATTTACTCTAAAATATTACAATTAGCAGGGAGAAAATATCATGAACAAAAAATTTTTTAAAGAAACAGGCATATATGACAAAAAAAAACATTTAATGGTAGAAAAATTAAAAGAATCACCTTCTTATAAAAAAGCATATGAAGACATTAGATTTTTGAGAAGTGCAGATCTTAGACCTATTAGATTACAATTAGAACTTCTTAAGCCTGAAACAATACTAAAAAAATATAAAATAGAAAACACAATTGTATGTTTTGGAAGTGCAAGAATATTTGAAAAGAATGACGCAATAAAAAGGATAACTATTTTAAAAGAAGAGCTTAAAAAAAATAAAAAAGATATTCAACTAAAAAGAAAACTTGAAGATGCTAAAAAATTGTTAAAATCTTCAAAATATTATAACGAAGCTCTTACTTTTGCTAAATTAGTTGCAAAAAATACAATAAATGGAAAAAAATTTACTATTGTAACAGGAGGTGGACCAGGTATAATGGAAGCAGCAAATAGAGGTGCTTACGAATGCGGCGAAAAAAGCATAGGATTAAATATAACACTTCCAATGGAACAAGATCCAAACCCATACATATCTCCTGAACTTTGCTTTAGATTTCATTACTTTGCAATAAGAAAAATGCATTTCGTTATGAGGGCAAGAGCAATGATAGCATTCCCTGGAGGATTTGGAACTCTTGATGAACTTTTTGAAGTATTAACGCTTGTTCAAACTGGAAAAAAATCAAAAATACCTGTTATATTACTTGGAAAAAGTTATTGGGAAAAAGTAATAAACTTTAAATTAATGGCTAAGCTTGGATATATTTCAGAAGAAGATCTTAAAATTTTTACTTATGTCAACAATGCTGAGGAAGCTTGGAAAATAATAAAGAATTTTTATGAAAACAAAAAATGATTAAAATTATAATTTTTGCAATATTTTCTCTAACCGCTATAGAATCTAGATTCAATGGAACTTTTTACCCAGAAAATGAAAAAGAAATAACACAATCAATTGAAAATATGTTTAAACAAACTAAGACAAAAAATAAAATTACTCAATCTTTAGCAGCAATAGTACCACATGCAGGATATATATATTCAGGACAAGTAGCAGCAAATATATATAAGTCCTTACCTTACTATGAAAATTATTTTATAATATCCCCCTCTCATAAATATTGGTTTGAAAACGCAATTGTCTGTGAGGAGCCATTTAATACTCCTTTAGGAACAATAGAAACTAATAAGGAAATTATAAAAAAATTAACATCAAACAAAACTGAACTTATAAAGATTGATTGTTCTAAATTTATAGGAGAACATGCTATTGAAGTGCAACTACCATTTTTACAATATCGTTTTAAAAATAATTTTAAAATAATACCACTAATGATAAACACACAAAACTTAGAAAAAATCAAAAAGACAGCTAAATTAATAGTAGATGAAACTAAAAAATACGAAGGGAAAATTTATTATATTATATCTTCTGATTTATCACATTATCCAGAATATGAAAAAGCAAACATTCTTGATCTAACCATTTCAAATTCTATTAAAACGATGGACATATACTATATGGATCTTACTTCCAAGATTCTTCTCTCTAAAAAAATTGAAAATTATTTAACAACTGCATGTGGACTTTCAGGAATAATGCTTGGAAGCGAAATATCAAATTTAATGGGTTTTAAAAATTTTGAAATTTTAGAATACAAAAATTCGTATGATACAAATCCAACACATTCTAAAAAAAATAATGTAGTAGGATATTTAGCTGGAGTTTTTACTAAACCAAATAAAAATGAAAATGGGATAATAGTAGAATATACAAAAAATGAAAAGAAAGAATTATTAAATATGGCAAGAAAAGCAATAGAAGACGCTTTCTTAAATAAAAACTCAGAAGAAAATCAATTATATAATAATATTAAATTTAATTTACCACAAGCTGTATTTGTTACATTAACTATAAATAACAACCTTAGAGGTTGTATGGGGACAACTCAACCACAACTATCTTTAGCAGATGCAGTAAAATATTTTGCTCAAATAGCAGCATTTAAAGACCCAAGATTTAAACCGCTTCAAAAAGAAGAATTAGATAAAATTAAAATAGAAATATCAATTTTATCACCATTGAAAAAAATAAAAGACTATACACAAATAAATACAGGAAAAGATGGCGTTGTAATTAATTCCAAATATGGAAGTGGTTTGTTTTTACCTCAAGTATGGGAATACTTTCCAAAAAAAGAAGATTTTCTATCTGAATTATGTGTAGAAAAAGCAGGTCTTCCATCAGATTGCTGGAAATCAAAAGAGGTTGAAATATATACATTCAATGTAGAAAAGTTTTCAGAATTATAAATTATTTTTGTTGTGGTGATTGTTGCTCGCTTTGTTTTTTAGGTGGTGGAATAACTTTTGTAGCTTTATATCCTTTTTGAGTTTTTACAGCATCAAAAATAACTTCATTATTTTCTTTCAAAGTCTTAAAACCTTGTTTTTCAATCACACTATAATGAACAAAGACTTCATCTTGAGAATTTTCAAATATGATGAAGCCAAAACCTTTTTTATTATTAAACCACTTAACTTTACCTTTTTGACCAGTTATAGTTTCTTCCATTTTAACTCCTAAAATAAATAATCCTAACTTAAATTAAACTATTTATAAGATTATTATAGCAAAAATTAATTACTCATTCCATACTACAAAGCCAGGGATAAATATATCTGGCAAATGTAGGTGATATGGTACAGCTCTAACAGCTATATCATGTCTTCCACTTCGATAACATTTTACATCAACACTGTATACTGTTGTGTTCCCAGAAATTTTTTGAGGTTTCATTTCAAAAGATCTTCCATATTTAAATATATTTTCTCCATCTAAAGAACCAATTACAGCCTCTACTTTTATATCAGATGGAGATAAACCATTCAAATTAACAGCAGCTTTAACATGAATACTTGAACCAGTTTTTATTTCTCCTTCATTATTAAATTCAACATATATTTTTATATTATAAAAATTATAAAGTATTCTATTCCACCATTCTCCTATATCTTTTACTATATTATAATCCTTTAAATTATTAAAGCAATGATGTGCCTTAATATAAAATTTTTCATAATATTCTCTTAGCATTCGATCAGTATTAAAGAAAGCAGATATTTTGGATATTGAATTTTTGACCATTTTTATCCATTTTCGTGGTATACCATTATCTCTATCATTATAATATAAAGGAACTATAACTCTTTCTAAAAGATTATAAATAGATTCTGATTCAACATAATCTCTCTCATCATCATTCCTATAATCTTCCATTCCACCTATTGCCCAACCCACATCTGGGGAATATCCTTCTACCCACCAACCATCTAAAACAGATAAATTTAAAGTTCCATTTATGGCAGCTTTCATTCCACTCGTTCCACTTGCTTCAAGAGGTCTTATGGGATTGTTAAGCCACACATCAACTCCTTGAACCATATATCTTGCGACATTCATATTATAATCTTCTACAAAAACAATTCTTGATTTAAATCTTTTATCGAGATTAAGTGAAGCGACTTGTTTTATCAATTCTTTTCCAGCAATATCTGCTTGATGAGCTTTACCTGCAATTATAAATTGAACAGGTTTTTCATCATTGTTAATAATTTTTGCAAGTCTTTCTAAATTTTTCATAAAAAGATTTGCTCTCTTATAAGTAGCAAATCTTCTCGCAAATCCTATAGTTAAATAATTAGGGTCAAGAACATTTTCAATCTCTTTAATTACTGTAGCATCTGCTCCAAGTCTTCTATATTGTCTTACTAGTCTTTCTCGCACAAGTTTTATTAATTTTTGCTTCCTTATATTTTTTAGCTCCCAAATTTTTTCGTCTGGTATATCAAAAATCCTATTCCAATTATATTCTTCCACAGTAGTTTTATCACAATTTACGCAAATATAATTTTTGTATGTTTCATAATGTTCATGACTGACCCAAGAACTTGTATGAACACCATTAGTAACATAATCTATAGGAATATCATAAATAGGAATACTGTGCCATATTTTGCTCCACATTTTTCTTGTTGTGTCTCGATGTAGTTTACTAACAGCATTTGAAAAAGCACATAATCTTAAAGCAAGTACTGTCATACAAAAACCAAGAGAGTTTTTTTCTTCCTTACCTAATTCTAAAAAATCAGCAAAACTTAAATTTAAATCTTTTATATATTCAGAAAAATATTTTTCCATAAGTTTAAAATCAAAATATTCATTACCAGCCATTACAGGGGTATGAGTAGTAAAAACACTAGTAGCCCAAACTATTTTTTTAGCCTCATTAAATGAAATATTTCTATCTTTCATCAAATCTCTGATTCTCTCAAGCAAAAGAAAAGCAGAATGTCCTTCATTGACATGGTATACTGTAGGGACAAGACCAATTGCTTTAAGAGCCCTATAACCACCTATTCCTAATACTATCTCCTGTTTTATTCTATTATCTCTATCACCACCATAAAGTTGTTCAGTAATACTCCTTGAATGAATAGAATTTTCTGGAAGATTTGTATCTAGTAAATAAAGTGACGTTCTTCCAACAGGCACTCTCCAAACTCCAATTTTAACTACTTCATCACCTAAATTTACACTAACTCTAAGAGGATTTCCATATTTATCTTTAACAATTTCAACAGGCATATTATACCAGTCATTTTCAGGATATGCTTCCATCTGCCAATTATCTCTATTTAAAACTTGTTGCACATACCCCTTTCTATAAAGTAGTCCCACACCTATAACAGGAACTCCCATATCTGAAGATGATTTTAGATGATCGCCACTAAGCATTCCAAGACCACCAGAATATATAGGAAGTCCTTCCCCAACTCCATATTCCATCGAAAAATAAGCAACTAACATATTATTTTCTTTTTCAGATTTTATCTTATTAAACCAAGTATCTTTATAATTCATATATTCATTAAACTTACTTTTTACTTCATTTAGTTTCTTTAAAAAATTTTCATCTGAAGCTAATTGCATTAACCTATCATGTGATAAAGCACCTAAAACCCATTTAGGATTTCTGTGCGACTTATGCCATAAATCCTCATCAATCGAAACAAACATCATTATAGCTTCCCAATTCCAGGTAAACCACATATTTGTTGCAAGTTCTTCAATAGGTTTTAATGGTTCTGGAAGGTCTGGGACAACATTAAATGAAATTGTTTTCATTTTTTACTCCTTTATAAAAAAGGACAATATAAATATAGTATACTAAATTATAAAATCCACCAATTTTACACTAAGCTTTAATTTGTTATATAATAATTTTTATAGGGGCCCGTAGCTCAGCTGGGAGAGCGTACCCTTGGCATGGGTAAGGTCGCCGGTTCGATCCCGGTCGGGTCCAATTCTAATCAACATAATCAATTAATATAGTTTTTTTTATAAAATATCCATATGTATAAGATACTCTTTACAGGAAATTATGACCCTTATTATAATAGAACACTTATTTTAAAAAAAGGTTTAAAAAAACTTAATCATACTATAATAGAATATCCATTCAAAAGGATAGATAAAAACTCAGAAAGAATTTTAAAAAAATATATTCAAGAATCTGATTTTATTTTTTGTCCTTTTGCTTCACACAAACAAGTACCATATATTAGGAAAATTGCAAATGGCAAACTAATAATCTTTGATCCACTCATCTCACTTTATATGACACATGTAAATGACTATAAAAAACACTTCTTTCTATCTATTGATGCATTACTTTACTATATTCATGACAAAAAATCCCTTAATAGTGCTGATTTAATAATATCTGATACAAAACAACACGCATTATATTATCACAAAAAGTATAATATTCCTTTAAATAAAATTCATACTTTATATATTGGTAATGATTTTGATATATTTTATCCATTAAAAAATCCAAAGAAAAATAAAAAATTTAATATTGGTTTTTATGGATTAATGGCACCATTACAAGGAATAGATAATATAATTAAAGCTGCAAATATAATTAAAAATAAAGATGATATTAACTTCATCATAATAGGTGAAGGATATGAATATAATAAAGTTAAAAAACTTATACAAGATTTAAAACTTGATAATATTCAGCTTTTAGGTAAAGTTAATTATTATGATTTAAATCAGTTAATTAATAATTTTGATATTGCACTTGGAATTTTCGGAGATACTAAAAAAGCAGATTTAGTTATTCCTAACAAAATCTTTCACTATATGGCTTGTATGATCCCAACTCTTACTAAAGATACTCTTGCAATAAGAGAAATATTTGAAAATGGCAAAAATATTTTGCTTTGCTCATCAAAACCTGTTGATATAGCTGAAAAAATAATTTATCTTAAAGAAAATATAAACTTAAGATTAGAAATTTCTAAAAATGGATTTGAAAAAATAAAACAAAATTTTAATGAAATCAAAACAGCTGAAAAATTTATAGAAATAGCGGAAAGTGCTTATGGTAATATATAGCATCATCATACCAACACTTGCAAACCATAAATATTTACTGGAATGTCTTTCTAGTTTAAATGAAACCACTGATAGTAATTGCGAAATAATAATTGCTTATAATGGGAAAAAAGAAAAATTTAAAAACATTGAAAAAAAAATAAAAGACAATATAAAAGAAACACAAAAAATTATATCAATACAATTAGAACCATATGGAGGTATAGCAAAAACTTGTAATGATGCGTTTAAGTATTGTAGAGGAAATTATATATGTTATGTACATGACGATGTCATAATACTTGAAAACAATTGGCATAAAAAACTATCTGATATTCTTGATAAATATAACATAATAGGAATGATAGGAGGAAGTGAACCAAAATATATTGATAGGACTCAAGATGAAATGATTAAAATAGAAATATCAGAAAATCTCGTAATACATGAATGTGATTGGTCCCCAACTATATCAATGACTAAAAGAGAATATATGGAAAATGGATGTCTATTTGATGAATTTTATCTATGCGGTTTTGAAGATGCAGATTGGGCACTATCTTTTAGAAGATTAGGGAAAAAAATTTTCTATTGTCCAATAAATCATAATCATATAGGGAATCAAGGTTCATATGCTCTATTTAAAGAAAATTTTGATTTTTTATCATATTATTCTAAAGAAGGTCCACGTAAAAGATATTTTCTAAACAAAAATAAAGACATTTTAAAAAAAGAGTATTATCAAATACAATTAGATAAATGGCAAAAACTTGATAGAGATATAAGCAAAAGTTGGTGGAAAAAATTGTATTTAAAATATTACATCAATAAAATAGTAAAATTTTTATGGAAAAAGCAAAAGACATAATTATTTTTCATCTTAATGATTCAAAAAATCTAAGAGGTGGAGAAAGACAAATGTTATATCTTATAGAAGAACTTAATAAATTAGGATATACAAACATAGTAGTGTGCAGGAAAAATTATCCTTTATATCTAAAATGTATTGAAAAAAATATTAAAACATTAACCTTACCTTATCTATTTGATTGGGATATATATTCAGTGCTGATATTTATAAAAAAAATTAAAAAAATTAAAAAAAATTTCAATAAAATAATCATCCATTCACATACTGCTCATACAGCATCTATTGCTTTCCTAGTTAAAAAAATAACACATCTTAATATAAAAACAGTTGTTCACAGAAGAGTAGATTTTAAACTAAACGGATTATTGTCTACTCTCAAATATAAAAATGCTGATGCTATTATCTCAATTTCAAATGCTATAAAATCAATTATGATAAATAGTGGCATAAAACCATCAAAAATATATCTAGTTAGAAGTTCTCTACCAGATGAATTAATTAAAAAAAATTCGATAAAAAAAAGTTTTTTAGACGGAAACTTTATAGTTGGGACTCTAACAACACTTGTATCTCATAAAGATCCTCTAACACTAATTGAAGCAGCAAAAATAGTAATTGAAAAAAATAGAAATATAATATTTAAAGTAGGTGGTGAAGGACCTTTATTTAAAACCTGTATTAAAAAAATATATGAATATAAACTTGAAAAAAATTTCTTCCTTTTGGGATATGTTACAAATAATTTTGATTTTCTAAAAGAAATAAATCTTTTTGTTATGCCATCAAAAGAAGAAGGACTTGGCAGTGCGATTATAGAAGCAATGACATTTGGTCTTCCAGTTGTAGGAACCGATGCCGGAGGTATAAAAGAAATAGTAAAAGATGGAATAAATGGATTTATAGTACCTAAACAAAATCCACAAAAATTAGCAGAAGCAATATTA
>JANZZP010000044.1 GCA_026419335.1 Elusimicrobiales bacterium
GACACAACAAAATAAATTGGAAAAAGTAGATTATGTGGTGGGTGCATCATTTTTGGTGAGCAAGGAAGTTCTTGATACGATAGGGTTGTTACCAGAAGATTACTTTTTATATTACGAGGATGCGGATTATTGTTACAAAGCAAAACAATACGGTTTTAAACTTGGTGTGGCTTTGGATAGTATAGTGTATCATAAAGAAGGGGGTACAACAAAAGCTAATAATCCAAAGAAAAGAAGTAAATATGTGGACGAACTATATATCTCTAATAAAATAAAATTTCATAAGAAGTATTTAGGAGGTGGATTTGGGCTTTTTTGTAGCTTGATGATATCTAAATTTTTAAGAAAAATTAGAAATTTATGAAAAAACTAACTTTGGTAATAGATTATAGGATGCACAATTCTTCTGGTATTGGAACATATATAAAAAATATAGTTAAATTTTTAAGATATGAGTTTGATTTAAAACTTATTTCAAATAGAGAACCAGAATTTAAAGATGTTGATTTTATAAGATTTAATTCTAAAATATATTCAATAACTGAGCAAATAGAATATTTTATTAAATTAAAAAAGATTAATTTTGATATTTTCTGGTCTCCACATTATAATGTTCCTATCGTCAATATACGATCAAAAATTAAAGTCACAACTATACATGATATTTGCCATTTGGTATTTTACTCTAAAAAAGATATATTGAAAAAGATGTATGCTAATTTTTTTATAAAAAAAGCATTAGAAAGTAGTGATATATTGTTTACGGTGTCTCATTATAGTGCTAATGAGATTAATAAATATTTTAAAAAGAAATATAATTTTTTGATAACATATAATGCCGTAGACGGAAATGTATTTAAAAAAGTAGATAATGCAACAAAAAAAATGGTTAGCAAGAAGTACATGTTGCCCAAAGATTTTATATTGTATGTTGGAAACGTTAAGCCCCATAAAAATCTTGTAAATTTATTACAAAGCTTAAAGTATAATGATTATAACCTTGTAATAGTTGGTAAAAAAGATGGTTTTATTATAGAGGATGAAGTAGTATTTGATGTTATAGAAAAAGAAAAATTAGAGGATAGAGTTTTTTTTACCGGATATGTTGAATACGAAGAGTTACCAGTTTTGTATAATTTAGCAAATTTGCTTGTTTTCCCCTCGTTGTATGAAGGCTTTGGATTGCCGCCATTAGAGGCACAAAGTTGTGGTTGTCCTGTTTTGTGCTCAGATATAGATGTTTTACATGAAATATATAATGATTCAGTTATTTATTTTAATCCATATGACGCAAAAGATATAAGTAATAAAATTAAATTGGTTTATAATAATACTGAAGTTAAAAATGATCTAATATGCAGAGGTTTTGAAAATCTTAAGAAATATAGTTGGGAAAAAACGGCATGTTTTATCAGTGATACTTTTAAAGAAATGTTTTAGAGGTAAATATGAATAATTTGATGAACAAGTTTAATGTTTTAAATCAATATTTTTTTAGACCTGACGGATTTATGGTTTATTATATACTATTAATGGTATTATTGTGTTTGGCATATTTTAGAAATAATTCTAATAAAAATTATGTGGATTTTTTAATATTGATAATTTTAGTTATTTTTGGCTCCATCAAAAGTTTGATAAGTACTGATATGTTAGGTTATCATAATTATTATTTAAGCTATAATAAATTAAGTTTTTATGACATAGAGCCTTTTTTTTATTTTATAAGCCATATATTAAACCTTTTCAATTTATCGATTAATTATGTTTTTTTTGTTTATGCTCTAATTACATATTTTTTTCTAATTCTATCACTCAGAAAAAATAATGAAGTTTTTGTATATTCTTTGTTTATATATATGACGGTTCCTGGTCTCTTTTTAAGTTCCTATGGTGCTTTAATGAGACAATTAGCAGCTCTGAGTGTATGTTTATATTGCTTTTTTTTGCTTCTTGAGAGGAGATATATTGTTTATTTATTATTATCTATGTTTGCTTTCACATTGCATTATACTTCACTTGTTCCCACATTGATATTTCCCGTCATAGTAAGTTTTTCATACAAGTTCAATTTTTTCAAAAAACAGATGCTATATATTTTATTATTATTGGTTTCTTTATCAGTAACTTTAGTACCGAAAATAGTGGATTTTATGTTTAGCTCCCAGCAATTATTGAATATAACTAAATATAGTGTTTATTTAAATTTTTTTGAACATGTTGATATATTAAAGTTATTTATAAATAATTCACTTTTCTTGATAATATTTTTAATTTCTCTAACCAAATCTTATTCATTTGTTCAGGAAAATAGAAAAGTGTATATAATGATTATTCTGTTTAGCTTGGGTATTGTTATCTTAAATTCTTTTAAAAACTATGCTCCTATATCAAGACTCTATTTTTATTTTAGTATATTTCAAATGTTCATAATTCCATACTTGATCAAGTATATAACTGTCAAAAATAGTTATAAAATAGTTTTGTATATTTTGTTTGGTATGTATTATGTTATGAGCTTTACCTACGGTTTAACATATATAGACCCAGCTACTAAAAAAACAGTTTTTGTTCCATACAAAAACATATTTATGGGAGATTAGTTTAGTAATGAAAAAAGCCCTAATCCATGATTGGTTTGCTACTTATGCTGGTGCAGAAAAGTGTGTGGAGAGCTTTGTAAAGATTTGGCAGGATATAGACATCTTCTCTTTAGTAGATTTCTTAGAAGAAAAGGATAGGAAAGTGGTATTGGATAGTAAGCCGGTTACGACCTCCTTTATTCAAAATCTACCTTTTGCCAGGCACAAATTTAGGTATTATCTGCCTTTATTCCCTTATGCTATTGAACAGTTTGATTTGAAGAAGTATGATATTATTATTTCGAGTTCACATGCTGTA
>JANZZP010000039.1 GCA_026419335.1 Elusimicrobiales bacterium
ATGTGGATTTGGAATAAAACAGAAAATCTTGAAGGTTTTGAGATTTATTTTACTACTATTACTCAATATGGCGCAAAGTTTATACTTGATCTTGAAAAACATAATTTATTCTTCAAAGAAATAGGACTTTTACCAAAATATGGTAACTGGCAAGATAAAGAAGCATTTGACAGAATATTCAAACATGAAGGGCAAAAAACAATCTATATTTTTGAAGGAGATCCAAAGGTATACACATCATTACAAGAAATAGAAAAATCTACTAAAATAATTTCAGCATATTACGATGAAGAGCTAATTAGAATAATATTTAATAGAAAAATTGAGCCTAAAGTTTTAAATAATTTTTTTATATTAGAATTAGAAGGTAATAATAAAAATCAAATTTATCCATTAACTGATAAAAAACAAAAAAATGTTGTTTATTTTTCTTCTCCTAAACTGGATATGGAAAAAATAAGAAAAGGCAACTATATTATTTCATCATCATATGGTGAGACTCTGATAAAATTTGGAAAATCAATATATAAAATCTATCCACCTTCAGAAAAATTAGGAGAAGATTTCACTGATGAAAAAATATTATTTAGAGTATTTTCAACAGCGAAAGATTTGTTTTTAATATTAAAAAACACAACTATACAAGAAGAATTAGAAATTCCTTTCACATATAAAGGAAATTTTATATGGGAAGTTTCAATATCAACAAAGTATTATGGTTATCTTTATAAATACAAAGTTATTTATCCAGACAAGGTACTTTATGGAATTGAACCATATGCAACTCTTACCGTAGATAATAATAATTGGGCTATGATTTATAAAGATAATTTCAAAGTATCTCCCTCTCCTTCATTTGATATATCTGAAACTATAATTTATGAGATGAACATTAGAGATTTTACAATAAATGAAAATTCAGGAGTAAAAAATAAAGGCAAATACATTGCTCTATCTGAAGTTAATTCATATCACCCTAAATACAAAAATATAAAAACAGGCATTTTGCATTTAAAAGAACTTGGTATAAATGCAGTTCATATAATGCCATTTTATGATTTTGAAAAAGATGAAAACTCTAATTCTTATGATTGGGGATATATGCCTGTAAGTTTTAACTCCCCTGACGGATGGTTTGCTGTAAATAAACTTGACAAAATAAAAGAAACAAAAATTATGATAGATTCTTTTCATAAAAATGGCATAAAAGTTATAATGGACGTTGTTTATAATCACACATCAGAAACAAAAGAAAAAATTTATAATTTCAATGCTGTTGCATATGATTACTATTACAGAAAAAAAGAGGATGGAAGTTATTATAATGGTTCCGGATGCGGTAATGAATTTATGTCTGAGTCACCTTTCGGGAGAAGATTTATAATAGACAGTTTAAAATACTGGGTTAATGAGTTTGGAATAGATGGTTTTAGGTTTGATTTAATGGGATTAATTGATTTAGAAACGGTAGATGAAATAATTAAAGAACTTAAAAAAATAAAATCAGACATAATCATATATGGAGAACCATGGCATGCCGGTGGAACACCTATAAAAGGAGTAAGCAAAGGCAGTCAAAAAAATAAAGGGTTTGCTGTTTTTAATGATGATTTAAGGGATGCTTTAAAAGGTAGTGTTTTCAATATTAAAGATCTAGGATATGTTCAAGCAGCTAACTATAGAGATAGAGTCATAGAAGGAATAAAAGGAAGCATTAATAATTTCACTGCTTCTCCTTTGGAAACTATAAATTATGTAAGTTGTCATGATAATCATACTTTATATGATAAAATAAGACTTTCAATGCCAAATGATGATGAAAAAACTGCTTTAAAAAGGATAAAATTATCTCAAGCAATTACAGCTCTATCTCAAGGAATATATTTTTTACATAGCGGAGAAGAATTTATAAGAACAAAAAAAGGAAATGAAAATTCATATAATGCTGGAGATGAAATCAACAATATTGAATGGTCAAATAAAAAAATATATTATGATCTTTTTCTTTTTCATAAAAATCTCATAAAGATTAAAAAAGAACATCCAGCTTTTAAAATGAAGACATCAAAAGAAGTTATTGATTATATAAGGTTTTTTGAAGATATAAGTATAAATCTACCAAATCCAAAAACGATAGCATACCTAATATTAGGTGAAAAATTAAATGATGATTGGGGAGATATTATAGTTTTGATAAATCCTTTATCAGAAAAAGTCACTTTTAATCTACCTAATGGAAAATGGCTTTTAAGATTTGATACTGACAATATAAACTTCAAAAAAATTTTATATACTGAAAAAATAGAAGTCTCACCTATATCTCTTGTAATACTTTCAAAAAAAATAGGAGGTTAAATGAAAAATATTTTTACTTTACTTTTTATTATTATATTTAATTATAAAGTTAACTCTTTAGATTTAGTACCATGCATAAACAGGAATGTAAATAAATCAAATGTCATAGATCTATGCAACAAAGATGGTGAAGAAGACTTTGCATTTACAGGTAAAAAGGAATTATATCATAAAATATCTAAATTTAAATCTAATCTTATTCCTGTTATGTTAAATTCTAAGTGGGGTGTTATAACACGCCAGCGAAACACTAATTTAGTTCATAAATGTATTGGTAAATGTCCTCAAATTTCACAAAACAATATTTATTTTCTTGTAATTCCTTTTGAATACGAATTAATTAATGAATGTTCAGATAAATATTGTATTGCTGTCAAAAACTCTAAATGGGGAATAATTGATTCATATAATAAGACAATAATTGATTTTAAATATGAATACCTTGAATTTTCAGATGATTTAATACTTGCCAAAAAAAACAAATTGTATGGATTTATCGATACAAATGAAAAAAATATGATTTCCTTCAAATATGATTTTGCAAAAACTTTTTCAAATAAACTTGCACCAGTATACATCTCTAAAAAATGCGGATACATAGATAAAGATGGTAAAATGGTAATTTCTCCCATATATGATGAATGCAATTCTTTTTCCAAGGAAATCACATCCGTCAAAAAAAACAATTTATGGGGTTACATAGATAAAGTAGGCAAAACTGTAATACCTTTTAACTTCGAAGCAGCAAATCCATTTTATAATGGTATTGCTTCAGTTAAAGAAAAA
>JANZZP010000059.1 GCA_026419335.1 Elusimicrobiales bacterium
ATTGATGGAATGGCTAATATGGTATAATGGAGAAAAAAGGCACAGAAGCATAGAGATGACACCGATAGAGTATATAATAAAAGAAAAAAACTTAGACCCTGAAAAGTCCAATATGTATAGAAATCATACATGGTATTGACATTTAACAATTTCTCTGCTAAAAAGTAAAAAGATATGATCTCTGTTATCTATTGGGTTAGGGATGGTGCGCTGGATAAAAAGGGAGTGGGAAAAGGAAAAAGGGGGGTATACTGGTGGCTTTTCTCACTCCCTTTTAATAATATCTCCAAAAATGATTTAAAGGACCATTCCCTTTCCCAAGATCTAATGATTTTTTAACAGCACAAAAAATATACTTTCTTGCCATTCTTATACTATCTTTTATGCTTAAACCTCTTGCAATAAAACCTGATATAGCAGCACTTAAACTACAACCAGTACCATGTGTATTTTTTGTATTGATTTTTCTATGATAAAAACAAAGTGTTTTTCCATTAAAATACAACACATCAAAAATTTTTGAACCTTTTAGATGACCACCTTTTAACAAAACGCATTTGGCTTTTGTAATCTCTGATATTTTTACAGAAGCATTTATCATATCTTTTTTATCTCTAATGATAATTCCAGTAATATACTCTGCTTCATCTATATTTGGAGTCACAACTGAAGCAAGTGGAAAAAGAAGTTTAATTATTCTTTTAATTGAGCTACAAGGAGTTAAAACTCCTCCTCCTTTAGATATCATAACAGGATCTATAACTATGTTCCTCAATTTTTTTTTAAAAATAAAATCAAATATAATATCAACCATCCATGGCTTAGGTATCATAGATATCTTTGTAGAATCTGGTTTTATATCTTCCAAAAGTGTATCTATTTGTGAAATAAAAAAATTTTTGGACGGGATTAACATCGAATTAAAGAATCTCGTATTTTGAGAAGTTAATGCTGTAACGCATGCAATCCCATAAACTCCTAATGAGGAAAATGTTTTAATATCAGCATAAATACCTGCTCCAGCATCAGGATCTATTCCTCCAAAGGTTAAAGCAACTGGAATTTTATTCATTTCACTTAAAAACTTTTGAGCTATTTCTCATAGCACAAAATTTTTCACCACACATAGAACAATACTTGTCAATATTTTTATTGAGTTGTTTAAACCTTGCTTTTGCATACTCTGGATCTATTGAGAACTCAAATTGCTTATTCCAATCAAATTTCTTTCTCGCAATAGAAATATTCTTATCCCTTTCAAATTCATCTTTAAATCCTTTCGCAAGATTTACAGCATGTTTTACCAAAGAAAAAACAACACATTCTTGTCTTATATCTTGTGGGGTTGGAAGGCCAATATGTTCAGTTGGGCCAACAGCACAAAGAAGTGACACACCAAAATATCCAGCCATAGCAGAACCAATAGCAGCATTTATGTGATCATACCCCATAGCTATATCAGTTACAAGCGGACCTAAAAAATATAAAGGAGCATCTGATGTGTGCTTAATGGCAATATCCACATTTTCTTTTATCTCATTTATAGGTACATGTCCAGGACCTTCTATCATAGTAAAAACTCCATTTCTTCTTGCTCTCATATTAAGCTCACCTATAACTTTAAGTTCTTCCACTTGAGCTTTATCTGTAGCATCATAAATACACCCAGGTCTAAGTCCATCACCTATACTAATAGCAACTCTGTATTTTTTAAGTATTTTTATTATGTCATCATAATACTCATAAAAAGGATTTTCCCTACCTGTCTCAATAATATATCTCAGTATCATCGAACCACCTCGAGAAACCACTCCACATAATCTTTTTTTAATATAAGGAATCATTCTCTTCTTAAGCCCAGCATGAATGGTCATAAAATCTACCCCTTCCTCACACTGTCTTTCTATCGTTTCAATGATGAAACTCTTAGTAATCTTTTTAATATCTTCATCTGTATCTACCATAGTATAAATAGGAACAGTACCAAACGGTATTTGAGAATGTTCAATAAGTATTCTCCTTGTTGCATCTCTATTTTTACCTACAGACAAATCCATAACCGTATCTGCATCAAATTTTAACGCAATTGAAAGTTTTTGTAATTCACATTTTATAGATGTTTTCTCTGTACTAACTCCTAAATTAAGATTATACTTACATCTAAATTTTCTACCAACAATAATTGGTTTTATACTACGTTTTATATTTCTTAAAATACAAACATGATGATTTTTAATTTCTTTCTCTATAAAATTTAATGGAAGTTTTTCCAAATTTGATATTTGTAATAATTCTTTTTTTTCCACTAAATACATTAATTCCTCCTAATAACTTATTATCTGAAAATTTGATTTTAGTAGGTATGATGTTTGTTTTTAATTGATTCATTTCATTCCCTTCGCCGGTATTACCCGGATCAGGTTCAAAGGGTTTGGGGCTATATCTATAAACCCCATCTCAGCCGATTTCAAGAATCAGCACCCCTTTTAAATATTATACAAATAAATACTCCCTTTTTAGAAAAACGGATACTTTATTAAACAGACACAAATACTATATTTTACCTAGTATATTTGGCGTATATAAAACCACCATTTCTAAGCATGTTTATAACATCACCACTTACTTTATAATCAAATGCCATACATCCCCAACTTCTTCCCGGTTTTACATTAGCTTCTTTCACATATGGAGATGGATGTATCACGATAGCTCTCCTATACACATTTGAATTGGTTGGTGAAAGTCCATGGAGCCTAAGAGAACGCCCATATTTACCTGAATATATTTCTCCTGTTTTATATACACCTATTGAAGATGCTTTAGAATTTGGTTGATTACTAAAATAAGTGGCATATCCATCATTATCTCTATCAGAACCACTACCATGAGCAACATGATATGCTGCTACTACCGCCATTTTGTTAAGGTTTATTATATAAAACCTTGATTTAGCACTATGCTTATGAAATTCAAGGACCGCCATAAATCTATGATTAGAAAACTGACCTTTATGACTTTTATAATAATTTACAGCTTCTTTTAATAAAGCTTTATTTGCTCCAGCAGCATTTGCAATATCATAATTAACTTGCGGTCTATTCCCATCATCATAATAATTAATAGCATCATCTAAATATGGATTAAGAGACAAAGAAACTTGCGCAGGTAAAAAACTAATAGCTGCTGTTAGTAAACTATATACTGCTTTCTTAAAATTCTTAGAGCTCTTTTTACCAAACCCTTCATCACAAATTTTACATTTTTCAAGCGCTGATTGATCATAGTAATAGTAAAAATCTTCATAAGCATCAAAATCTTTAAACTCATAATAACTATCAGCTATTGCTCGAAACTGAGCAATTTCCTCATCAGTGTATTGTTCATCATCTTTAAGGGAATCTTCATAACTTATTTTTTCGAGAGATACGGGTTCAAATGATAAATCCCCGTTATCTCCTATAATAGCTCCCTCAGCAATGGCACCCTGCACAAATTCATCTTTAAGAAATGCTTCATTAACTCCCCTTTTTCCTTCTATAGAAAAACTAACTGGAGGAGTAGATCTTTTCTTTATCTGAACTTTAGTTACAGATATATCCTCTGATTCCTTTTGTTCGTTAAGATACTCCTTTATTTTTGAGGAGTTCTGTGAACAAAGATTGATTGTTATGAGTGTTATTAAAATTGTGGTTAAGGTTTTCATAAAACCTCCCACTTAAAGTTTAGCATATACACTTTAAAAGTGTAGCATCAAATATACTATACGTCAATAGGACATAAGTCCTATTTTTCAAAAACTATCATTTTACTACCCCTCTGAATGAAATCCCCTCTATATTTTTTTTCATTTAACATTAAATGAGAATCTAAATCACAATATTTAAAAACGCCTTTACCACAAGCAAGCTGAACACTTTGATTTACACCAATACTTGATTCTCCCATACATCCTATCATAAGTCCTTTTTTTGCACTACAACAAATTTCTATTATAGCTAAAGCATCAGAAATCCCACTCTTCATAAGTTTTATATTTATAAAATCTACTGCATCCATCTTTATTAAATTTAAAACATCATATTTTGTCTTAGCCGACTCATCAGCACAGACTGGAAATGGTGAATTAAATCTAACATATTTAAGTCCTTCAATATCAATGCTATCAACAGGTTGTTCAAAAATATCTATATCTATACCATTAGAATATAATTTTTTTACAAAATAAACTGCTTCTTTAGGGGAATACCCCATATTAGCATCCACTATATATTTTGCACCTTTTGTTTTTCTATATATCTCTACAACCGTATCTATATCCTCGTATAAATTTTCGCCTACTTTAATTTTAATAATTCTAAAGCCTTCTTTTTTTACATCAACCGCATCCTTAATTCTTTCTTTTATACTCCCAATCGAAACTGTTTTATCTGTTTCTATCTCAACTGTAGAACCTCCAAAAAACTCCCACACACCTATCCCTATTTCTTTACACATAGCATCAATAGAAGCAAACTGAACCGCGGCTTTTAACGATGGAGATGCTATAAGTTTATCAGTAATATCAAATACTCTTTTATAATTTCTCACATCAACTCCTTTAACTTCATCTATTTTATATTTAAATGAAATCACAGAATTTGACGTCTCTCCACAAACTCTAAAAGATGGAGATGCTTCACCTCTGCCAATAAAACCATCTTCCGTAATTATTTCAATTTCAATATTTGAGACAGATGAAGTAATTGAATTTGCTATATGAAAAGGTTTAGTATATTTATATTCCTTAACACTCATCTTTATTTCTTTAATTCTACTCATAAAACCTCCTCAAATTTAAGTAGTTCAAGTCTATACTTAAAGTCAAAGACATTCCTATACTTTGTTTCGACTTCACCAACCTGATTATCATAAGGATCTGATCTAAAAAATTTTTTTATAGGATATATATCTCCCATAAACTCATCATTAAAAACAACTCTAAACCCATCTAAATTACCAAAATAAAATTTTCTGAGAGATTCATCATCTTTTCTTGAACCACCAAAAGACAAATCACATGGTAACCACCCATATTCATCGCTATAAAACAAAGCCCAATCATGAGGACTCTGATAATAAGGATTTATATACCAGCCAGATTGCCATCTTGCAGGAACCCCACATATTCTTAAAAGTGTTATAAAAAATAAAGCTTGAAAACCACAATCTCCTTTTCTATTCGAATAAACCCACTCTGTTATATTATCATAAAATATATATGGTTTAACAAAAGAATATTTTATATTTTCAACAATCCAATCATATACTTTAGATGCCCTTTTAAAATTATTTTTTTCTTTCCCTATAATTTTTTTTACAAGTTCAACAAGATGATATGAAAATTTTATGTGTGGATAGCTTTCTCTAAGATATTTTTTTAAGTTTTCCCTTTTTTCAAAAAATCTAAATCTTTCCTTTGTCCATTCTCCTATCCTAAACTCAAAAACTACGCTATAACTTTTTCCCCCCTCACCTTCAAAATAAATCGTTCTTTGAGAATGAGAAGAAGATGTAATATACCTAAATTCTGGAGATGTTTTAATTATATTAACATTGCTTATTTGAAATCCTTCTTTTGCAACAGGTAACCACACTCTAACTCTTTCATTCACATTAGGAATTAATGAAAATTTTATACATACCTTGTAGTCACAAGGCTTACTACCCTTAATTATATTTTTAATCCTCATATCTAAAAACTCTTTAGCCTTTTTTTTAAAAGGATTTTCAACTGCTCTAACTTTATACTTTGGCTCGGTAAAAACAATGTTATAAAAAAATCTTTCTTCAAATTTCATCTTTCCATTAATAAATATCCAGTCACAAATATTCTTTTTCACAAGCTTTTTGAACTCACTTAGACTTAGATTTTTAATATAAGAAGAAGCTTTTTTAAAAGCAGTTTTAAAAGAAAATGGATATGTTTTTTTTAATCTTATAATTCTTTCAATTTCATACTTTATTCTATCAGCATATAACAAATTATCAGAGTTAATCAATTCACTTCTAAGCATTTTAATTGATGATGATAAATTCCCAGCCAATATTTCTTTTCTTACTCTTTCTGGTATCTGAATTTCTAAAAACTTCATATAGAAACCTTTTTCTTTATTTTATATCATTTAATTATAGTATTCAACTCATCTAAAAAGGAGATATGATGACAACATATAAAAAAGTAGGAGTAGATATAAAAAAAGCTGATAAATTCGTAGAATACTTGGAAAAAAAATCAAAAGCAATAGGTGGTTTTGCTGGAATTTTTGATATATCAAAATACGCTCCATCACATATGCTTGTAGGTACAACAGATGGTGTAGGAACTAAACTTAAACTTGCTTTTATGATGAATAAACATGATACTATTGGTATCGATCTTGTCGCTATGAATGCAAATGACTTAATATGTGTTGGGGCAACCCCTTTATTTTTCTTGGATTATTATGCTTGCGGTAAATTAGACTTAAAAAAATCAAAAGAGATTATAAAAGGTATATTAGATGGTTGTAAAGAAGCTGAAATGATACTCATAGGAGGAGAGACAGCTGAAATGCCAGGTTTTTACAAAAAGGATGAATATGACCTTGCAGGTTTTGCTGTTGGTATTGTAAAAAGAGATGAAATTATAGATGGAAGCAAACTAAAAGATGGAGATGTAATAATAGGAATTAAATCATCAGGATTTCATTCTAATGGATACTCTCTAATTAGAAAAGTGTTGGAAGAAAAAAAACTTTTAAAAAAATATATACATAAACTAATAACACCAACAAGAATTTATGTAAAAGATATTAAAAGATTAAGAGAAAAACTTAAAAAATATAATTCAGATATTCTTTCTATAGCACATATAACAGGTAGCGGAATAGTAGGAAATCTTGAAAGAGTTATAAACAAAAAAGTACGCTGTGTCATAAATAAAAAATTATGGACTATCCCGCAAATAATGAAGGAAATACAAGATATAGGCAAAATACCTGAAAAAGAGATGTTGTCAACTTTTAACATGGGAATTGGTATGATAATTATAGTAAAAGAAAAAGATGTTAACATTACACTTAAAACAATCAAAGATTCAATTGTTATAGGAAATGTAGAAAAAGGAAAAGGAGAAGTTATAATCATATGAAAAAAAAATACCTGTGTTTTATAATATGTTTTTTTCTTATTACTCAAAAAAATTTTTGTGAAGAAAAAAAAGAAACTAATATCATCCCAGACAAAAAATTAATAATAGCAGCATGGAAAGCATCTTCACGAATAAGTGAGAATCCCATAAAATTAGAATATGTATTTGAAAAATCATTCATAAATAAAACAGGAGAAGAAAAACTTATTAAAACACTTATAGATCTTTATAATCAAACTGGAAGTGTTATAAATATATCAACTATAAGTTTCTCAAATCAATATCATGGAGAATTCTTTTTTCACACAGAAAAAGAATACATAATACCTGTAACAATAATAATAAATCCAAAAGGTAAAATTATAAATTTATCTTTCCGCCCACCATTTAAAAAAACAATATCAGTTGTAGATATTATTGAAAAAATAAAAGCACTTAAATACGAAAGAAAAGGAATTTTAATTAAAAAATTAACACAGATAGAAGACAACCTTCATGCTTATAATGAAAATGAAATTTTAGCAATATCAAATGTGTTTAAACTATATATACTTGCATACCTCGCTGAATATGAAAAAAAATGGAGCAGAGTAATCTTAAAAGAACAAAAATATTCAAACCTTCAATCAACTAAAGTTTCAGAATATCCAAATCAAGCTCCACTCACTATATTTACACTAGCATACCATATGATAGTTGATGATGACGATTTGGCATCAGAAATTCTAATAGACTATATAGGGAGAGAAAAATTAGAAAAATACATCTCCAAATTGATCTCTAACTACACTCTAAATATTCCATTAATAAAACCATCCGAATTAATTAAAATAAAAACCAAAACTACACTTGCGGAAAAATATATATCATTATCTGAAACAGAAAAAAGGAAATTACTAAGTTCTCTAGAAAAAGAAAATATTGAAATCGAGAAAATAAATTTCTCAAAACCATCTTTTATAGATAATATAGGTTGGTTTGCTTCTCCATCAGATATATGTAAGATTATGGATCATTTAAGAGTTTTAAACAATCAATTCGCAAACACAATACTCTTCCTTAATAAAGGGCTTGAGCTAAAAACAGGTGGTTATATATGGGGTGGATTTAAAGGTGGGAAAGATGTTGGTATTATTTCTTTAAACTGGCTCCTACAAGCGAAAGATAATAGATATTACTGTGTAAGTATCATTATAAATGACAAAAACAATGAAATAAACTCTGAAGAAGTTACTAAAAATGTTCAACAATTGCTTGACACCTTTGGTGTAGAATAATTTAAGAAAGGAGGTAGAAATGAATGTAGCTGTCTTTGCATCTGGAAATGGTAGTAACTTTGAAAACCTTGTTGAATTATCTAAAATTGGATACTTAAAAGGAAAAATTTCATATCTTATTACCGATAGAGAATGTTTAGCTATTGAAAAAAGTAAAAAATTTTCTATACCTTACTTAATATCAAAAAATGAAGATGAAATCTTAAAAGAACTAAAAAACAAAAATATAAATTTTATAGTATTAGCTGGATATCTATCAAAAATAGGTCCAAAGATAATAGAAAGTTTTTATGGCAAAATAGTTAATATTCACCCTGCACTTTTACCTTCTTTCGGTGGTAAAGGGTTTTACGGCAATAAAATACATTCTATTGTAAAAGAAAAAGGATTAAAAATAAGTGGAATAACAATTCATTATGTCGATAATGATTATGATACAGGTCCAATAATCTTCCAAAAACAAATACAAATAACTAATTTCGATACAATATCTACAATTGAAGAAAAAATACACAATTTAGAATATTTTTATTATCCTTTTATTCTAAATATGATTTTTGAAGGCATAATAAAACTTGAAAACAAAAATATTATTATTGATCATAATACACAACAAACATCTAAACACGCATTAATTTCTGTTACAGATAAAAATGGAATTATAGATTTTGCAAAAAAATTAAATGAAAAAGGTTATTTAATTATATCAACAGGAGGTACCTATAAAATTTTAAAAGAAAATAAAGTTAAAGTTACAAAAATTGAATCTATAACAGGATTTGATGAGATGTTGGATGGAAGGGTAAAAACTCTAAACAACACAATTTTTGCTGGAATTTTGTCTATATCTAAAAATAAAAAATATATTAAAGAAATTAATGAATTTTTTATACCTAAAATTAATTTAGTAGTAGTAAACTTATATAATTTTAAAGAAGCCTCTAAAAAATATCAACCATTTGATGACAGCCTTATGGAAAACATAGATATAGGAGGAGTAACTTTACTTAGAGCAGCTGCAAAAAATTGGCAGGATGTGATAGTTGTGTGTGATACTAACGATTATGACGAAGTATTAAGAGAAATAGAAAATCCATCAGATGAATTTAAAAGAAAAATGGCTTTAAAAGCATTCAAACATACCAAAGAATATGATGAAGAGATTGTAAAAAAATTGTCAGATGAAAAAATTATATCAATATCTATCCAAAAAGTATCAGAACTTAGATACGGTGAAAATCCTCATCAAAAAGCATCGTTTTATTCATTAAATTCAAAATTACCATTTGTTCAGTTATGGGGAAAAGAATTATCATATAATAATATTCTTGACGCATATGGAAGTTGGCAAGCTGTATGTGACTTTGAGATGCCATGTTGTGTAATATTCAAACACGTAACACCATGTGGTATTGCTATAGACAATGATGTAAATAAAGCATTTGAAAAAGCATATATTTGTGATCCGATATCTGCATTTGGTGGAATTATTGCTATAAATAGAAAGATAACTAAAAATATAGCAGAATTTTTATCTGATAAGTTTATAGAAATAATATCAGCACCAGATTTTGAACCACAAGCCATAGAAATATTAAAAAAGAAAAAAAATTTAAGAATACTCAAATGGGAACAAGATATAAGAAATTCAAAAATAATAAAAAGTATAGGTGATGAATTTATAATAACTGAACCAGATAATATAATTATTGATAAAGATTGGAATGTGGTAAGTGGAGAGATAACTGAAGAAGAAAAACAAGCTTTAATATTTGCTTTTACCTGTGTAAAACATGTTAAATCAAATGCAATAGTTCTCGCTTCAAATGACGCAACATTAGGTATTGGAGCTGGACAGATGTCTAGAATAGATGCTGTACATATTGCTTTCTATAAGTTTTCACAATATCTACAAACAAACTCAATGCCAAAAATAGTCGTAATGGCATCAGATGCCTTTTTCCCTTTTCCAGATGCTGTTATAAAAGCAAAAGAAATAGGAGTTTCCGCAATAATTCAACCAGGGGGGTCGGTTAGAGACTTAGAAGTTATATCAAAAGCAAAAGAATTAAATATAAAAATGGTATTTACCGGTATTAGACATTTTAAACATTAATAACAATTTGCAAAATCAAATCTTTTTTTTTAAAATATATATTGGGGACTGTTTATATATGGAGTGTAAAATACTTATAGTTGATGATGAAAAAGAATTTAGAGAACTTCTTACTAGATATTTCAAAACTAATAATTTTATCGTTACACAAGCTTCAAATGTCAAAGAAGCCCTCAAAATAATAACTCAAAATAAACCACATATAATAATAAGCGACGTAGATATGCCAGGGATAAATGGTTTTGAGTTTTTGAAACATCTTAGAAATTCTCCAAAATATTCTGATATACCTTTTATACTTATGTCTGGAAAAAAAATAACTGAAATAGACATAATCGAAGGATATTCTATAGGTAGTGATGATTATATAATCAAACCCTTTTCTTTTGAAATACTTTTAGCAAAAGTTAAAGCAATACTTAAAAATAGAAAACTTTGCTCTGAAAAAAATATCATAAAAATAGGTAATATTCAAATAAATGAAGAGGCAAAAGAGGTAAAAACTAAATCAAAAAAAATAAAATTAACAAAAAAAGAATTTGAATTATTACTTCTCCTAGCTAAAAACCCAAAAAGAGTTTTCTCTACTATTGAAATACTTGAATCAATATGGGATTTAACGACAGAAACTCTTAATCCTCATACTGTCGAAACACATATTTCAAGTCTTAGAAAAAAGCTTCCTACAAATGTATCAAAAAAAATAATTAACATATCAGGTTATGGATATAAAATTGATATATGAAAGAATGTATTGAAATAATAAAAAAACTTTTTTTAGAAAATTCTGATTATAAAGATATTTTTCATGATATAGTTGTAAATCTATGTTTAAAATCAAATTCAAATTTTGCGGCAATTTTCATTAAAGATAATTCAGGAAAATTAATTTTATATTCATTTTACACTAAAGAAAAAAGAAATAAAATATCTCAACAAATTGAATTCAATAATCTAAAAGAAATGGAAAACTTTTTTTCAAAATTTCAAGAAAATCAAATTATAAATATAGATTCCGAACCAAAATCATATCTCATATATGAAAAATATAAAAATAAAAATGATGAACTGATATTAGATACTGTAAGGATGATTAAAATAATAATAAATGAAATGAAAAGGAAAGAAAACGAAAAAAGATTACAAGAATTAAAAACTCTGCTTGATAAATCAAGAGATATATTTTATATTGTTAATAAAAATGGGATTATAGAGTATATAAATGAGAGAGTCAGAGATTATGGATATACTCCTAATGAAATAATTGGAAGAACTCCATTTGAATTTGCAAATCCACAATATTTAAACTATCTTACCAAAGCCTTTAAAAAAGCATTTAGAATAAAAAAAACAGCTCAAAAATTAGAATATCAATTATTAAAGAAAGATGGAACTCCATTTGATGTAGAACAAAGATCAGAAATCATATTTGATGAAAAAGGAAACCCAATAAAAATAGTCGGAACCGTTAGAGATATCTCAGAAGAGAAAAAGATGTTGAAAAAAATACATGAATCAGAATCTCTTCTTTCACAGATATTTGAAAATGCACGTGATATTATATATGTAAAAGATTTAAATGAAAATTATTTAAGAGTAAACAAATCTTTCATTAAATTCTTTGGATTCAAAAAATATGAAGATGCACTATCTAAAAGAGATGATGAACTTTTTGATGAAGAAACGGCTAAATCTATTTGGAAAGAAGACGAAGAAGTAAAAAATGGAAAAGTATTATCCATAGTAAGGGAACGCAACACAAAAAAAGGAAAGATAATAATACATTCAATAAGAGTACCAATTAAAGACAATAATGGTCAAGTAAAATATATACTTGGTATAGTAAGAGATATAACAAAACTAACCAAACTTCAACAAAGATTAGCTGCTTCCAAATTAACTAAAGATATGAGTCAAAAATTATCTGTACTTGCTCATGATATAAACAATATACTTGGAGTTATAACTGGATATGCCTCCATGGTTGAATTAGGAATAAAAAAACATAAAGAACTTTTGCGTGAAATTAAGGTTATAAATAAATCAGCTAAAAAAATATCTAAAATGATATCCTCATTTAGGAAAAAAGTCACTAAAACCAATATTTCCTAAATCTAACTGTTATAATTTAAAAAATATATTATGAATTCAATTTGAACATTTTATGAATATAATTTATTACTATATATTTAAGTTCTCTAAATAAATATAACGAAACAAAAAATCCAGCGTTGCACCGAAACACCCCCTACCCCCAAACCCCCTAAACAGTCCCCAAACCCTCTGGTGTAGCGCTGGATTTTTTTATTATTTTATTTAAGGACCTTTTTCCTACAAATTGAAAGGAAATAAGTACTAAAAAATCAGCAAATTATATGCTAAAATGTTAAAGAAAATATGAATTTAAAGTTATTTATTAAAAAGGGGTTTTTATGAAGAAGTTAATTATTAATTTAGTAATAATATCTTTAATTTTTCTAAATTTAAAAGCTAATGAAAACAACATCCTCGAAATCAAAGGTAATATATCTCAATCAGTTCCAGATGTTAAATCAAAACCTGCATCAAACGAAAGAGCTAAAGAACTTTGGCTAAATGCAAAAGAAAGATTTTCAAGCAGTAATTTTAAAACACCAAAAATCACAAGAATTGACTCAAAAACAAATTATATGGTTATGATTCAAGGATTTGATTGGTTTAAGGATAGTTATTGGTATCATCCACCTAATGGTTGGTGGGGAGTTTTGTATGAAAAAGCTAGAGAAATTGCCGAAGGTGGTTTTGAGATAATATGGTTTCCACCCGTATCTATTGGAAGCTATTACCCAACAGAGTGGTATAATTTAAACTCTCAATGGGGAAAAGAAGAATATTTAAGAAAAGCTATTAATGAAATGCATAAACATGGTATATATGTACTTGCTGATGTTGTTTTAAATCACAGAAATGGTAAAAACGACTGGTATGATTTTAAAAATCCTGACTGGCCTACAGAGGTAATTGTTCAAGATGATGAGTGGCAAGGTTTTTCAGACAAACCTAACAGAGGTAAAAGTTCTAACTATGATGAAGGGCAAGGTGATTGGGGTTGTAGAGACTTAGATCATAGGAATCCATTAGTAAAAGAGGATTCAAAAATTTTTATGAGATGGCTAAGATATGATCTGGGATTTGATGGATGGCGTTATGATATGGTAAAAGGATATTCACCTAAACATATAAAAGAATATAATGAAGCATCAGCCCCACTTTTTACAGTAGGAGAAGTATATGATGGAAATAGACAAATAGTTGTAAATTGGATGGATGGGACCGATGATTCTCCAGGAAAAAAGAATGCTTCAAGTGCTTTTGATTTTCCTACAAAATTTAACTTAATTACGGCAGTAGAAACCGAAAGATATGAAATACTAAACGATAACGGAAAACCTTCTGGATTAATAGGATGGTGGCCAGAAAAAAGTGTAACATTTGTAGAAAACCATGATACTTCTCCAAGAGATCCAAATTTTATTTCAAACGCTTCATGGGAATATAAAGTTCAAAGAATGATGGCTTATGCTTATATTCTAACACACCCTGGAATCCCTTGTGTCTTTTGGCCTCATTATTTTGATTGGGGAAAAGATTATCAAAATGCTATAAAAAAACTAATACAAATTAGAAAAAAAGCAAAAATAAGCTCTACCAGTTCAATTCAAATTATAGCAGCACAAAGTGAATTATATGCAGCAATAATCAAAGGAGATAATTATCAAGTTGCAGTAAAGCTTGGAAAAAGTTGGGGATGGCAACCTGGAGAAGGTTGGCAACTTGAAACAAGTGGAGAAAGATATGCTGTTTGGACAAAACCAATTCAAAATAAATGAAATTTTTTGTTAACTCGATTAAGCTAATAATTATAATTTTACTTTTTTCGTGTTCGCAAAACAAACAACCACACGAATTAATTGAAGAAACAATCAGAAAAGGTGATATAAACACATTAGAATCAATAGTTAAAAAATACTCTATTGACTTAAACGATACTAAATTCAAATATAAACCATTATCAATTGCTGTTATGAGAAATAATTTTTCAATGTGTGAAAAATTATTAGAACTTGGGGCAGATATTAACTCGATAGGTGTAAAAGGACATACTCCACTTCATTTAGCAAGTGGTTGGGGACGCAAAGAGATGGTCGAATACTTAATAAAAAAAGGGGCAAAAATAAATCCAAGAGATTATATATCATGGACTCCACTAATGTGGGCTTCAATTAGAGGTAAATATGAAAACGTTGAATTACTTCTACGTTACGGAGATAATCCTAATTCTACAGACCTTGATAAGAATACACCCCTTATGCTCGCCGCATATAGAAACCAAAAATTTGTAATATCTTTACTACTACAATATAAAGCCGACAGAAATATGAAAAACATTTATGGGCAGACATTTTGTGATATCTTAAAATTAAGAGGATTTTCAGAAACAGCTATATATTTTTCCTGCTCTTAAATATATTTATCTATATTAAGAGAAAGACCCGGTCCCATAGTTGTAGAGACATATGCTGAAATAATATACTTTCCTTTTGACGTAGATGGTTTTAATTTCAAGACTGTATCTATAATAGTATTTATGTTCTCAACCAAGTTATCAATAGAAAAAGATTTTTTTCCACAGATAGTATGAATTATACCTGCTGAATCATTTTTAAATTCTATCCTACCAGCTTTTATTTCTTTAACAGTTTTATCTATATCAAAAGTTACGGTCCCAGTTTTTGGATTTGGCATAAGTCCTTTTGGTCCTAAAATTTTCCCAAGTTTTGCTATATCTTTCATCAAATCAGGAGTTACAATTAAAACATCAAAATCTATTTTTCCCTTTGATATTTCATCTATAAGTTCAGTAGAACCAACAACATCAGCACCTGAATTTTTTGCTTCTATAAGTTTTTCTCCTTTTGCTATAACACCTACTTTTACCTTCTTTCCCGTTCCATGAGGAAGAGCAACAGTACCTCTCACTGCTTGATCTGCTTTTTTAGGATCTATACCAAGGCGTATATGAAGTTCTACCGTTTCATCAAATTTAGCATTTGAAACTTCCTTCAAGATTTTTACCGCCTCTTCAATTGTATATTTTTTATTTAAGTCAATCTTAGATTTTATATTTTCCAGTCTTTTTCCTCCCATCTCTCCTCCTTCAAGGTAATTACGTTCCTAGAAAAGGAACTCCCTTGATAAATAAAATTATTAATCAATAATATCAACTCCCATACTTTTAGCTGTCCCAATAACCATATTAACTGCTTCATTAATATCTGTGGTATTCAAATCAGGCATCTTTTGTTTAGCTATTTCTTCTGCCTGTTTCCTGGTTAGTTTTGCAACTTTATTCTTATTTGGCTCACCTGAACCTTTTGGTATCCCACACGCCTTTCTAATTAACGCTGACATCGGAGGCATTTTAGTTATGAAAGTAAAACTCCTATCTTCATAAACTGTAATTACAACAGGAATAGGCATGCCTTGTTCCATATTCTTAGTTTTTTCATTAAACTGCCTACAAAAATCCATTATATTTACACCATGTTGACCCAAAGCAGGACCTATAGGTGGAGCAGGGTTGGCTTGCCCCGCCGGAACTTGAAGTTTTATTTGAACTTTAACTTTTTTCGTAGGTGGCATAAGATTCTCCTTAAATTAAATTTTAAACTTTCTCTACTTGAAGAAAATCAAGTTCAACAGGAGTTGGTCTATCAAATATTGTAACTATAACAAGTAATTTAGACTTTTGAATATTTACCTCTTCTACAACTCCAGTAAAATGTTTAAAAGGTCCATCTATTATTCTAACAAGCTCTCCTTTATAGAAATCAACAGCGGGCTTTGGATTTTCTTTACTAGTTTCCTCTATTTTATTCATCAAATTATTAACATCTTCTTCACTCAATGGTGATGGATTACTTCCCCCAAGGAATCCAGTAACACCAGTAATTGTTTTTATTTTCCAATAAGTATCTTCATTAAGTTCAACATATATTAATAAATAACCAGGGAAAAATTTTCTTTTTTTAACCTCTTTCTTATTATTTTTAACAGAAAGAACATTTTCAGTTGGAATTAATACATCCACTTCTTGTGGTAACTCATTATTTTCTTTTTTATTCATTATAGCTTCTTTTACTTTCTCTTCATAACCAGTTCGTGTATTTAAAACATACCATTTATAAGGCATAATTCCCACCTCAATAATAACTATTTATTAACACCTATTAATAAAGCTACTATTTTGCTAATAATAAAATCGAGGAGTCCAACATATAATGCAAAAAATATTATTATTGCGAATACCCCAGCTGTAGCACGTACAACATCTTTTTTTGAAAGCCAAGTTACTTTTTTTAATTCAGAATATGATTCTTTAATAAACTCTATTAACATTTTTGGTAAACCTATTATCTTCTCCATAAATTAAATTATACCAAACTTATAAGCTCATTTTAAAATCAATTTGTTTATAACCATATTTTTTGTTTTATCTTATTAATCGCACGGGAGCGGAAGGATTCGAACCCTCAGTCGCGGTTTTGGAGACCGCTGGTTTACCACTTAACCGACGCTCCCTTTGAAATTTTAAGCCTTACCTTCTTTATGAAGTGTATGTTTATTACACTTTTTACAGTATTTATTAACTTCAACCTTATAATCTCTCTTTCTATCACTTCTAGAATAATAATAATTCTTGTTTTTACACTGACTACACACCAAACTATAGGTAACTCTTTCTGCCATAAATCCTCACTATTCAATTATCTCAGTGACAACACCAGCACCAATAGTACATCCACCTTCCCTTATAGCAAACCTTAATCCCTTCTCCATAGCTATAGGCGTTATCAACTCAACCATTATCTCCGTGTGATCTCCTGGCATCACCATCTCAACC
>JANZZP010000001.1 GCA_026419335.1 Elusimicrobiales bacterium
ATTTCTTCCTAAAATCTTTTGAAGTATAAATGTTTATAATGTATGACAGTTTATACTTAGAATTTCTTTTAATAAACATATCCTCATAACCAAAAATTAACATACTTTCTGAGATTTTAAAACCTAAACCAAAATTATAAATAAAATCTTTACTTGTACTTATACTTTTTATTATACTACCTATTTTTATTGCTTTAAAAATTTTATTTTTAAATTTCAAGTCATAAATTAAACCGTTACTAAATCCAAAATAAATAACTTCTGTATTTATTTTTTCCAAAAATATATAACCACTAAATCCTAACTGGAAAGTATTACCTTCATTATCTAACAACTTAGCTGCAACTCCTAAGGAAGTTATGCCATATAAATACTCAAAAGTCTCATTTGTTAAAACTCCATCTATATCTCTAAGGTTTATCTCACCAGATGTAAATCTTCCAAATACCAAACCTATACCAATTTTGCTATCCACAATAGTAGAAATACTTAAAAGATCATAAGTAGTCATTCCGTAATAAAATATCTTGGTATACTCTGAATTATATTGTGATTTTAAGTTAACTAACAAAGAAGGATTAGTTATTACGCTAAATCCATTGTTTTCTACAATGGATAATTCACCTGCTATCGTTTTACAAGTGGGGATACTTATTATTGCAACGTTATTAGAAAAAATTTGAAAAAATAATATGAATAGACTAATAATAACAAAAGATAATTTACTCATTGTCTATTTTTTAATTACAAACTTATCTATAACAGTATTGTATTTTGATTTAAAACATACAAAATAAAGTCCAGCAGGCAATTGATTGTTTTCTTCTTTTAAATCCCACAACTCTTCATAATATCCTGCTACAGAATGATACCTTTCTATCGTTTTTACTAAATTTCCAACCAAATCAAAAACCAATATTTTAACATCCGTAGGTTCATTAACGTGATATCTAAAAGAAATTTTTGATAGTTTGTTATAATCTAAATAGTTGTTACCAATTATAAATTCATTCTTTTTTACAACTAAGGCAGGATTATATCTTAACACTATATCTTTTATTGTTAACTTATCCTCTTCAACTATAAAGGTATCTTTATAATCTAAGTAATTAACTAACTCACATCTTAAATTCCAACTTCCAGTTGAAAGTTCTATCATACAGTGACCTTTTATAGAAAAGCTATATGTAGACTGAGAGTTATTATATACATATACCTTTACATTATCTAAATATCTCCCATCTAATGTCATAATTTTTGCTAATATACCTGATATTGACACAATATTAAAATTTACAAACTCATCCAATAAAGTTATTTCTGTAATATTAGTATTTATTGGTTGACCATTATAGGCAGTAACATTATATTGTTGAGGGACAAAGTTAACAACATTTTTAGCACCTGGAAAAGGGTCTCCGGCGTCATTCTTATCTTTACCAAACAAACTCTTATCAGCTGCAATTAAATCAACAGCTAAGTGTGGAACCCCAGAGTTTATGTCATTGTTTTTTAATCTAATTGGAGAAGTCGCTATTTCATCATCTATTTTCCATATCAAAAGCCCACTACCAGGTAAACCTTCATCAAATCCTATTTGTGTTCTATATTCTAACAAAAAATATTCACTTTCTGGATTATCAGATGTTAAAATCTTTATTTTAACAGCAGACGATGAACTCTCAACATTTTCTAAGAATATGTTCCTTACCGTGGAGCTGATTACTATTGGTTCTAACCAACCCAAAAAGTACTTACACCATGCTGATAAGTGAGAAGGTTTTGAACCTTGAGGAGAGCCTAGCCATACACCATTATCCATTAAACACCAACATCCAACTATACTTTCTTGTTCATAGTATAAATCAGGAAGTCCTAACTGATGTGCAAACTCATGACAGACTACTCCTAAGGGTGAAGCTCCATATTCTTTTTCAGGTACTATTGTACCATCTGTAAAACCATTTACTGGAACTTCCCAATCAATATATACGGACCATATATCTTGTGGATTATTAGTAGATTCATTTCCATATCCTGCATGAAACACCATTACATAATCATAAAGGGTTGCGTTTACTGCAGTCCCTGTCATCGAAATGGCATCTTTAACTAATTGAGCTAATCTTGACTCTGTATCTTCTCCATAATATCCCATATTTCTGGACAAAGTATATGGGAGCTCTTCACCTGTTAAAGTACTAGATGTTCCACCGTCATAAAAAAAAATATAATCAAGTTTCAATTTACCATAAGATACTTCCTCATAATAGTTTACAAATTGAGAAAAAATTTGTTGTGCTTGTTCATGCCAACCAAATGAAAATTTTTTGTCTGGAAAATCTACAATTATTATAGCAATTTTTTTAATCCCAGTAGTATTTAACAAATTTGTTCTTTTAACTTTAGGAGCAAACTTTAAATCAGATAAATATTTATGAATTTTTACTTTACTTTTAGGGAAATTTCTTATTTTTTTGTCATATAGATGAATAACTGTAGAATTCAATTTAACAGTAAATAAAAAAAATAAAAAAAATAAAATTAATTTTTTCATTCAGTATTGAATAAAATATTTCTGTTGGGTTTTTGGGACAAACCATTTTATAAAGTTCCAACCAATTCCTGCTTTAGTAACTTCAACATTTTTTATTCTTTTGTGTACAACAGGCATAGATTCTGGATAATATAAAAAGATATAGGGAACATCGTTATGAATTATTTTGTGAATTTGTTGGTATATTTTTTTTCTCTTTTCAAAGTTAAATTCCACTCTTCCTAACTCCAAGAGTTTATCTACTTCATAATTGCTATAAGAGACAAAATTATATTGTCCAGGGTTTCTTTGACTTGAATGCCATATAGAAAACTGATCGGGATCTCTTGATAAAGACCATCCCAATATAACAGCATCAAACTTTCTAGGCAAAATGTAGTTATTAATAAATACTGACCATTCGAGTATCAAAATTTCTACATCTATTCCAATGTCTCTTAGTTGCTTTTGAATTATCTCTGCTATAAGTTGACGAGATTTATTTCCTTGATTTGTGATTAAAGTAAATTTAAACTCTATTGTTTCTTGTTTACCTTCATTTTTTATTATTTTTTTTAAAATCTTCTTATTTTCATCAAAAAACCATCCAGCTTCAACAAGTAACTGTCTACTTTTTTGCGGATTATACTCAAAATCAACTACATTTTCATTGTAAGCCCATGATTGAGGCGGAAAAGGACCAGTAGCAGGTCTACCTTTGCCAAGTAAGACACCTGAGATAATTTCTTGTTTATTTATTGCATGTGCAATAGCTTGTCTTACTTTTTTTTCTGAAAAGAGAGGATGTTTAAGATTAAATCCTAAATAAGTATAAGAAAAAGATGGATAGCTAAACTTATTATAAGATTTAAAAAATTCTTTATATCCATAAAACTGATCCGGAGTTAAACTCATAGAGTCAATACTTTCATTAAGTAGTTCTAAAAATTGAACACTTTGGTCTGGTATAATTCTATAAACATACTTTGATATAAAAGGTTTTCCTTCAAAATAATTTTCATTAGCAATCAATTCTATTTTTTCATCAGTTATCCATTTATAAAATTTATAAGGTCCTGTACCAATAGGAGCTCTGTTTGCTGGATTTTTATGAAAATCATATCTTTTATCAGAAAAAATATGTTTAGGTATAATACCTATTCCCCAAGATTCTAATGCTGGGACAAATGGTTTTTTATAGATAAACTTTATAGTATATTTATCTATTACTTCGCATTTTTCTATTAAATTAAAATCTGAAGAATATGGAGTCTTTATATTTGGGTCTACAAGTTTCTCATAAGTAAACTTGACATCTTCCGCAGTAAATTCTTTACCATCATGCCAAAAAACATTTTTTCTTAAAAAAAATATGAGTTCTTTTCCATTATTTCTTATTTCCCACTTTTCTGCAAGATCACCAACTAAATTTAAATCCTTATCATATTTTACTAACCCATTATAAACTAACGAATTAATAGCAGCTGAAGCAGAATCAGTAGCTAGTAAAGGATTAAGATAAGAAGCATCTCCTAAAGAAGCATCAATATAAATATCGCCATAGTCTTGAGTAGTGATTTTATAAGTAAAAGAAAAAAATACCAATAAAATAATCAAAAGATAAAATAATATTTTCCTCATTTAGGTATTAATTCTAAAATATATGGTTTAACTTCTGTAATTTCATGTATTACATTTTTTATATCATCTAAACTAACATTTTCTAATTCCTCTATGTATTTTTTATCATATCTATAATCTAACCCTAAAACTTCCCAAAATCCTAAATACCACGCTTGTCTTAAATTTGTTTGATGGTCAAGTAAATATCTACCTTTTAATTTATTCTTACACTCTGATAATTCTTGTTGAGTAATTCCATTATATTTCAAATAATTTAGTATCTTTTCAATCTCTTGCTTTGCTATATTTATTTTTTTTGCATCTAAGCCCAAATATATTACAAAATGAGAATCTAAAAATTTAGTCGGATAGAAACAATTAGTTTCGTAACATAATGATTTTTCTTCTCGTAGAATTTCAAAAAGTTTTCCACTCATTCCACCACCTAAATATAAGTTTAATAATTTTAAACTTAAATATTTTTTAAAGTTTTCAATTTTTATTGAAGGAGCAAAATAACCATACATAAGATAAGCTTGTTTAAAATGTGT
>JANZZP010000070.1 GCA_026419335.1 Elusimicrobiales bacterium
ATGGGAGGACTTCAGGTTTTTAAATCATACGGATGTGATTTTGTGGGTGTTAAAATGATAGATGATGGTATAATTACAACAGAACTTGAAGAAAAGTTAGAATGGTTAAAAAATCAAGATGAACATTATAAATTTGTATACCTAGTACCAGATTTCCAAAATCCAAGTGGAGTAACACTTTCTGAGAAAAAAAGGAAAAGAATTGTTGAATTATCTGAAAAATATAATGTTATAATAATTGAGGATTCTCCATATAGGCAAATTAGGTTTGAAGGGAAAGCACCTAAAATGATTTATAGAATAGATAAAGAAACTAAAAATACAGATAATATTATATCCATTTTTACAATTTCAAAAACATTTGCACCTGGCCTTAGAATAGGTATAATACTTGCTAATGAACAAATAATTAGAAAAATGGTAATACTTAAACAATCACTTGATCTTTGTACATCTAGTTTAAATCAGCTTATAGCTGCAGATTTTTTTGAATCTGGTGAGTTTTATAAACATGTAGAGAAAGTTAAAAAAGTTTATAAAGCTAAAAAAGATGCTATGATTAATGCCTTAGAGAAATATATGCCTGAGGGAGTAAGTTGGACTAAACCTGAGGGTGGTTTGTTCTTATGGGTGAAATTACCAGAACATATAAGTGCTGATGATATGTTTAATGATGCTATTAATGAAAATGTTGCGTATGTAATAGGTTCAGCGTTCCATGTAGATGGAAGTGGAAAAAATACTATGAGACTTAACTTTTCATATGCCAGTTTTGATGAAATTGAAGAGGGTATAAAAAGGCTTGCAAAAGTTGTTAAAAAAAGGATGTTAAAATCATAAATTTTTATCAGAATTAAAAAATTGATATATGTTTAGAATAATAATGAATATATTTTATTTTAATATATTGCTTTATTTGTTTTCATGCTCTACTATTAATCATAATTTATGGCTTAATAAATTTGAAGTATGTTGTGTTATAGAAACTGAAGTTTATAGAGATGGGAAAAAAATAGATTTTAGAGATGGATATTTTATAGATAAATATGTTAAGTTGGTATTTAATTATGATTTGTTTAGTGGTATAAAATTAGATATTTGGAGTGAATGTATGTATATTTCAGAGATTAATTGGAATAATGCAACTTATATTGATGAATATGGAGCGATAAAAAAATTAATAATATATGATAATATTCCAAGTTCGAAAAATAATATTGAGAAAAATATATCTATGGTTATACCGTATAATAATTTTTCTGTAACTTTAATTCCTTCTGAATATGTTTATAAAGAAAAAGAAATATGGCATTTCAGACAGATGTTTGATCCCAATCTTAAACCTGATAATTTAAAAGGTAGGAAAGTATCATTAAATTTTTCATTCCCATGTGATGAAAATATATATAACTATCTAGTTTATTTTAATATAAATAGTAGATATTAACTATTAAATTATATTGAGTGATAACTACATTTCGTATGTTTATTATTAACTTTATTTTTGCATTTACATTTTTTGTTGCATTTTTTTATATTTTTTGATACAAATTTTTCTGGATTTTTGTTAAATTCAATTAAACATTCTTCACAGCAAAAATAATAAATCTTATTTTTATATTGAACCTTTGGTGATTTTGAGTTAGGAATAAATTCAGTTTTCATTACAGGACATATCATTTTATTTCCAATTTTAAGATCTGTTTCATTTTCATATTTTTTTGGATTTTGTTTAAAGTTCTCTATACAATGAGAACAACAAAAGTAGTATTCTTTATCGTTATATGTAATTTTTGGAGTATTTTGAGTTATAACAAATTTTTCATTTGTTATTGGGCATATTAAATAGTTCCCTATTTTTTCATTATTATTTTGATTTTCATTATGTTTTTTTGTTTTTTCAGACCCTGATAAATTAAGAATTATTCCTAAAAGTAGAGTTGATAATAATTTCATATTACCTCCTTTTAATATTTTTTATAAATATCCTTTAACTCTCTAATTTTTTTTCTAATTTGTTGTTCATTTCCTTTAATCATAGTTTCTT
>JANZZP010000058.1 GCA_026419335.1 Elusimicrobiales bacterium
AATCCATAAAGAAAAATAGATAAAAATGTTTCAAAGATTAAATTTGTATTTTCCAAATCTCTTAAAACAAGGTATTTATCAATACCTATAACTGTAAGTCCAGCAATAAATATCCCCATTAAAGCATCTCCAGCAATAAGTCCTGAAGAAAACAAAGCTCCATTATCTTCCTCTTCCTTAATTTGTCTTCCTTTTTTAGCAAGCCATGCAATTAAACCACCTATCACAATCATAGGCCAGTTTGTAATAGGTAAATAAAGTCCAATTGAAAAAGCTAATGCCGAAACTCCAATCATTTCACATATAAGTCCAATTGCTCCACCCAAAAATAATAAAAACCATGGTAAACTTCCACCAGAAGCCCCTTCAACTAATTTTGCCATAAGCTGAGCTTGTGGTGCTTCAAGAGGATTTGGATGCTGAGGTGTTGGATTACCAAAACCATATGCCCAATAAAGTAAAAGTAAAATAAAACCAGACCTTACACTTGAAACTAAAAGTCCTGAGATCTGAGCTAATTCCACCTTCCAAGGTGTTGCTCCTATTAATGCCCCTGTCTTTAAATCTTGTGAAAGATCTCCAGATGTTGCGATAGCAATACAGACAACTGCTCCTGCCATTATAGCACTCATCTTTACCGTTGAAGGGTTATGTCCCAAAAACACAAAAGAAAGAGTGAGAAAAAGTAAAGCTGTAATTGTCATGCCGGAAACTGGCTGATTTGTAGTTCCAATAAGTCCCACCATCCTAGCACTAACAGCAACAAAAAAAACTGAAAACATAACAACCAACAAAGACTCAACAAAAGTTAAATCAAACAAAGGCACAAGCCAAAGTATAAGGAAAAGAATAACTACGATAAAAAGGATTAAAGTTAAAGGAATATCCTGCTCAAATCTCAAAAAATTTTTAGAAATCTTAGCTGAGTTTAAGGCTATAATATGAAACAAATAACCAAGCACAATTGCTCCAATTCCCCCCATCACAAATACTCTTATTAAAACACCAAATAAAATCCTAATATAATTTGGTAAATTCTCACTACCAATCCTAATAGGAGTTTCTATAGCAAACATACCTATTATTGCTCCAAGTATTCCAGCAGAAATAACAATAGATCTATGTTCATAATCTTTTAAATAATTTTCATATTTATCTGATGAATTAGCAACACTATCAACTTTAGGAGTTACAAGAGCTTTTATTGTATGTTTTATAGATGATATTATATCTGGCAGAGACTTAATTATGCTTATAAGTCCACCAAAAGCAACTCCCCCAGCACCAATATATTTAACATAATTTGCTCTAATTTGATCTGTTGTCATCTCTGAAATAGGGATAGTTCCAGGAGGTATGACACTATTTCCAGCAAAATGATTAATAAGCGGTATTATAATCCAATAACCAAATGCCCCTCCTGCAAACATAATTAAAGCAATTCTAAGCCCAACCAAATACCCTACACCCAAAAACAAAGGTGATATTTCATACCCAAAACCTGCTTTGTTTAAAGAAGGAAAGCTCCACATAAAATAATCTTTAAAAAGCTTCATAGCTCCTGTTAAAAATTTAAAAATACCTCCAACAAAAATTCCAATAAAAACAGGTTTTGCAGTTTTACCACCCTTATCTCCTGCAATTAAAACCTCAGCACAAGCAGTACCTTCAGGAAAAGGAAGATTTTTATGTTCCTTTACAACAAGAGAGTGTCTCAACGGAATCATCATCATAAGTCCCATTAAACCGCCAACAGCTCCTAAAATAAATACAGTTGAATTTTTAAACTCACCACCTAAAAACAAAATTGCAGGCACAGTAAATATAATTGCAGCAGCAGTTGATTCTCCAATAGAAGCGAATGCATGAACAATATTATTTTCAAGAATAGTCGCATTTCTTTTAAAAAACCTAGGTAAAATAATCCTTAAAACAGTCATAGAGATAATGGCAGAAGGGATTGAAGCAGAAACAGTCATGCCAATTTTAAGGCCAAGATATGCGTTTGCAGCATTAAAAATAACAGATAGAATCAAACCTAATACAGCAGCCTGAATTGTAAACTCAGCAATTTTTACTCCATCATTAATATATGGTTTAAACTCATATCCGCTTTTTTTAAGCTTATCATCCATATAAACCTCCAAAATCTATTAAAATTTTATCATTTTTTAAAATTAACATTTTTTGCTATTATATGATAGATATGAAAAAAACCATAATTATAATAATAATCATAACAGCAAAAATACTCCAATCAGAGAATAATATACAAGAAAAATATTTTATTTTTAAAGATACAGAAAATTTCATAACGGAGCAAAAAGAAAATGAATATTACCATATGTTATTAATCCCAAAAGAAAGAAAGTGTAAAACTAAAAATTATGCTTCCATTACCTTCTATTCACCAGATTCACAATATTCAAAAATCCAAGATTATATTAAAATCAACACAAAAGGAGTAAGTTTTATCTCAAAAATAAAAGGAAACGTTAAAAAAACTAAATCTTCAGACGGCAGAGAAATATATAGTTTTATAACAGAATCTGTTGAAGTAATAAAACCACGTACAATAGATTCAAAAAGCATTCCGATAATAAAATATCACATATTAGTAGACACAAAAGAAAAGAAAGGGTTTTATGCTATCTTTTACAAATCATGCAAAGAAGAAGAAAATCAAATTCAGGAATCAATAAATAAAATTCTTAAAAATATAATCTTTTTAAAATAAATTTTATTACCTAAATTAGTCAGAAATATTATTGACAAATCAAGTGATAAACTTCATATTTGTCAATAGAACACTTTTAATTGATATATATCATAAAAATCACTAATAATAAAATATGACAAAATTTATAATGATTTTATTATTTAGCACTATAAATATTCAGGCAGAACTTCAAAATTTTAATGAGATTTTTGAAAAAACAATTCCACCTGTTCCTTATTCAAACTTAAAAGAATGGACTGTAGCGATATATATAAATGGAAAAAACAATGTTGATATGTTTGCTTTTACTGATTTTAATAGAATAGAAACTGTCGGTTCATCTGATAAAATAAATATAGTTATTGAAATTGGTAGAGCTCAGGGTTTTATGGAAGGAGAAGCAACTCCAGAAGTTTGGTCAGGTGTAAGAAGATACTATATTATAAAAGATACTGATACAACAAAAATAAACTCAAAATTAATCGAAGACAGAAAAAATGCAGATATGGGTGATTGGAAAGAAGTTAGTGATTTTTTAAAATGGGCAAAGATAAATTACCCTGCAAAAAAATATATGTTTATAATTTGGAATCATGGATGGGGCTGGATTGACCCTGTTAAAGAAAATTCAAACCTTGCTGACTCAAAATCTATATCCCATGACTTTATAACAAACAATTATATAAAAACAACTGAACTTAAAAATATTTTTAAATATGCTGGAAAGGTTAACGTTTATGCTTCTATGGCATGCTTTATGCAAATGGCAGAGGTAATAAGTGAAATTAAGGATTATGCTGATGTAATAGTAGGCTCAGAAGAAGTAATACAGCTTCCAAGTTTTAATTGGGAAGATTTTTTCGATAGTTTAGTAAAAAACCCAACCTTAAATAGTGATAAAGTTGGTATTTTACTTGTAGATACCTTTAAAGAAATGTATCAAAGGCCTCAATATTTCCAACTTCTTGTTGATGGTCAATACGGAACACAACTTTCAGCAATAAAAACAAAGCATATGAATGAATTTATAGAATCAATAAAAAGATTTGTTGAAATAATACCAAAATTAAAAGACATTGAAGCAATATCTAAAGCTAAAAAAGATGTTTTAAGGTTTGAAGTTGGGGAAGTTTACAATGACCCTGATAAATTAATCTCATTTTATGCAGATATATACCATTTCTTAGAACTTATTGAAAAAAATTATAAATTGAAAGATGATTCATACTTTCTTTTATTTACATCTGAATTCAAAAATTTTAAAAATATAGTTGATAAAAAGTTAGTAATAAAAAATGTATATCTTTATAAAGACAGAACGCAAAAAGATTTTTCAAATACCCATGGCATATCTATGCATATTCCAGGCAAAGAAGGACATCTCATAGATTACTATGAAACATATGAAGAACTGGAATTTGAGAAACTAACTAAATGGTCAAAGGTAATAGAGTTTTTGAAAAAGATTGATTAAAACAATTTTAGAAAAACCATTAAATTACGGTATAAATAAAGTTGTTTTATCATCTATTTTTCTAATAATTCTTGAAAGAGTATTTTTATCAATTTTATATTTTCTAAACTTTGTATCATTTAGATCTATAGATTTTATACAATAAATTTCTTTCCTTTTTGCAATACTATCAATTATATTTTTTTGTTCGATTTTAGGTAAACCTTTAACTATATGAAAGTTCATAATTAAAATCGGAATATCCATTTTCATATCAACAAAACTAACAGAAGTAGGTAGAGTTAAAATTAAAACATCATACAAATCAAACCCTAATAAAGATAATACATTAATTACATAATCAAGAGAAGAAATTGCAGGTAAAATATTTAATTTAACTTTATCTTTCTTAAGCTTATTAATTAAAACTAAAAATGGCTTATTTAAAAAAAGAGGATTACCTTGTGTTATGATACAAATATGATTATATTTTTTAAAAAGTTTCTTAATAAATGGATACAAAAAAAATGATTTATCGTCTTTTAAATTATATGAAGTTATTTTATTATTAATTTGATTTAAAATATTTAAATTACCAAGTTTTCTAAAAAACTTATCATCATTTATCTGAGAAAAATTTATAATAATATCAGCTGAATTTAATATCTCAACAACTTTAATAGCAATATCATCTCCTTTTTCTGAAATTCCAAAAGATACTAAAGAAAATATTTTCTT
>JANZZP010000035.1 GCA_026419335.1 Elusimicrobiales bacterium
TGGTAATAATTATAATTAGTATTCTATATATTGTAGTTTCTTTATTTATAGGATGGAATTTGTTTCTGATTTTGGAACAGGTAATATCATTTGTTGCTGAAACAGATATAATAACAATTCTTTTACCAGATGATTACAAAAGAAAATGAGTAATATTATTTAGTCATCCTGTTTATTTTACTCAGCCTGTATAAGGGAATTTATGACATTTGCAAAGATGCAAGATGAATTTAATACATTAAACACTGAATTGATTGGACTTTCTATTGACAGTGTTTATAATCATTAGCTTGGGTAGAACTATAAAAGAAAAAGATTAAATTTAGAGGTATGAAAAATATTGAAATAAAATTTCCAATAATTGCTGATTTGAAAATGGAAGTAGCTAAAAAACATGGAATTAGTAAAACAACATCAAAATTTAATTCCACAAAACAGGAAACCTATCAAGAAGTATTCTATTTATTTTAAATAAAAATTAAAGGCAGTTTTTTAGAAATAGAAAAATTGCCCCTTTTTTGTTTAATGTTATATAATCTATCTATGTCATCATTATTTAGAACAAAATCAGTAGATTTAATCCTATCAGAAGGGGAAGGGAAAAAACTTGCTAAAGTTTTGGGCTCTTTCGATGTTGTAATGATAGGAATTGGAGCAATTATTGGTGCTGGTATATTTGCTATGGTTGGTGAGGCTGCTCTTAAAGGAAATGCAGGACCTTCACTTGTTATTTCATTTATTATAACTGCTATTGCTTGTGGTTTTTGTGCTTTGTGTTATGCTGAGCTTGCCTCTATGGTGCCAATATCAGGAAGTGCATATACATATACTTATGCTACTATGGGAGAGATTGCAGCATGGATAATCGGCTGGGATTTAATTTTGGAATATGCAATTGGAAACATTGCTGTTGCTATAAGCTGGTCTGGTTATTTCAATGAACTTTTGAAAAGTATTTTTGGCTTTGAAATTCCGATATGGTTAAGAATTGATTATAGGACTTTCATACAGAGAGGATATGATATCTCTCTTGTACCTCATATTTTTGGAATTCCAATAATCATAAATTTACTTGCTGTGTTAATAATTGCATTTCTGACTTGGCTTTTAGTCATAGGAATAAAAGAAAGTTCAAGATTTAATGATTTTATGGTATTGTTTAAAATACTAATACTTGTTATATTTATTGGAGCTGGCTTCTATTATTTTAATCCAGATAATTTAAAACCTTTTGCCCCTGGAGGTTTGAAAGGAATTCAGATTGGTGCTGCTACTATTTTCTTTGCTTATATTGGTTTTGATGCTGTATCCACTGTAGCAGAGGAGACAAAAAATCCTTCACGAGACATGCCTATTGGAATAATAGGTTCCCTTCTTATTTGTACAATTATTTATATTTTAGTTACGATATCATTAATGGGAATGATACCGTATCAAGAATTAAAAAATCAGGTAAATGAACCACTTGTTGCCGCATTAAACTATCACAATGCTCCAAGATTTTTAACTGCTTTAATATCAATTGGTGCTGTTATCTCAACTACAGCGGTTTTACTTGTTTTTCAAATGGGGCAACCAAGAATATTCTTTGCTATGGCAAGAGATGGACTTTTGCCTAAATTTTTTTCTCAGATTCATCCTAAATATAAAACACCTCATATAACTACAATTGCAACTGGTATATTTGTAGGGTTCTTCTCTGCAGTAAGTAATTTAGATGAAATGGCAAGTTTATGTAATATTGGTACACTTTTTGCTTTTATTTTAGTGTGTTTAGGTGTAATTATTCTTAGAATAAAACAGCCTCAAAGACCCAGACCTTTTAAACTACCATTTGGCTTTACTATACCTATTTTAGGTATTATATCATGTATTTATTTAATGTTAGGGTTGGATAAAATAACATGGTTTAGATTTATAGTATGGCTTTTAATAGGTCTTATTATTTATTTCTTTTATGGATATAAAAAATCAAAACTAAACACTGAATTAATCAGATAATAAAATATTTAAAGCCATTTTTATATTTTTCTCATCATCTTTAAGTGATTTTTTAGGAGTTTCAAGTATTATTGGTAGTTTTCTGAAATATTTGACAGAGAAAAAATTTTTAAAACCTTTATGTCCAATTTTGCCTTGAGATATATTTTCGTGTCTGTCAATGTGTGATTTGAAATCAGTCTTAGAATCATTCATATGAATCATCTTAACAAACTCTAAATCTTTTATTTCATCTAAAATTAAATCAATGCCATCTTTATTTCTAATATCATATCCTGCTTCAAAAAGATGAGCAGTATCAATGCAAATACCAGAAAATATTCCTTTTAATTTTTTTAATATATAAACTAAATTCTTAATTGAAGAACCAATACCTGAAGATGAATTTTCAAGCAGAATGTTTTTAAAATTAACAGAAGAATCTAACATAAACTTCTCTAAAAAATTTATATTTTCATCTAATGAAAGCTTTTTGTTTTCCCTTATATGAATAACATAATAATTGAACCCAAGTCTTTCAGTAAATTCTATCTCTTTTTTGAATAACTTTTTTGATTTTTCCAATGTTTTTGGATTCTCAGATAATGGAGATATAAGATATGAAGAATGTACAGCAAGAAAAGAAATATTTCTTTTTCTAGCTTCTGATATAAATTTTGATGATGTTTCTAAATCTATATCATTGAAGTGCCAACTCCGTGGAGAATGTAAAAATATCTGCATAGCATTTGTCTTTAAATATTCCTGCTCTTTTAAAGCAGAAAGGATTCCACCATTTATAGAATTATGAACACCTAAAACTATGCTTTGCATATATAACTTATCTGAAAATTATTGGTATTTTTAGTCTTCCTAAAAGAATGATATGATTTATTACTACAATAAGTGCATTCATCTAAAATCAAAATACTTTCATCCTTAATTCCAACTTCTTTTAACATTTTATAATTCAATCTTTTTAAATCAATATAAAAAACATTTCCATTTTTTTTATATTCAAAATCTCTACCAAATTCATTTAGAAAATTTTTTAAAACATCCTCCTTTACAAAGTAGCATTTACCACAGATTGATGGACCAATGAAAACATTAATATCATCTACATTTGAATTAAAATTTTCTTTTATAAACAAAACTGTCTTTTGAACTATTCTTTTAACTGTGCCTTTCCAACCACTGTGTATTGCAGCAATTACTCCTTGTTTTCTATCTAGTAAAAGTATTGGAACGCAATCAGCAGTTTTAACACCTATACAAACTTTATCAATAGATGTTACAATAGAATCACCTTCAAATTTTTGATTTATCATACTTATATTTTTTAAATACACTATCTTATCGCTATGTATCTGATGTAACAAAAATAAAGGAAATTTAAGATTCAATTCTTTAACTGATGAAATTTTTCTTGAAAAAAACAAATTAAACATTAAAATACAATAGAAGCAAAACTTACAAAACCACCAAAAGGATCATCCGCTTGCCCATAATCAATTAGATTTGGATTAATTTTAGTGTTTATTGATTTTAATACTCTAAGAAAAGCATATATAGGAGAAACACTGCAAATATTTGTCTCATTCTCCTCAGACACTACAGACATATAAAAACCATCTGGATCTAAATTTAAAATATACTTTATCTTTTCCTTATCCTTTGTTTCTATGTGTGATTTTACTAAAGGATTGATCTCAATATCATCACCAAATCTTGGTCCAACATGAGATAAATCAACCCCTGCAATAAGCATTACCTTTTTATTTTTAGAAATATCCATTACTAAATTTTCAATATCTTTAAACATCTTCTCGATACTGTCTATCTTTGAAGGTGGTCTATCTTGAGCAAATCTTTCAAAGTTAGAAACAAGTATAGGGATCCATTTTGGAGTTTTATCTCTCCAAATATATTTTAACCACAAAGCTTGAAATTCAAGTGAGTGTTCATTTTTATGATAATATTCTTCTTCATCTGGTTCATACCAAAGTATCTCTTTAAACTTTGAATAAACATCAATATCTACCTCTATATTTCCATACGGAGTTTCATAACTTTTTTGAGTCATTATAAGTGGACTATTTCCACCTTTATGTGAAGTGCCAAAAGCTATAATTAAATCTGGTATATGCGAGTTCATAATTTTTTCATATCCTGCAGCATAAACTCTTCCACCTCTTATTAAATCTATATGTGGAGCAATAAGTCCGTTAACACTTAATGTTGGAATTGAGAATTCACTTTTTCTTAAAAACTTAGCCATAAATGAAGTAAGTTCCAAAATATTTTCAGGATAAGAAACACCTTTATGGATAGCACTCCTCACTTTACTTTTTCTAAACTCTTCATACATCTTTAATCTTAATTGCTTAGTTTTTTCATTTTCTAAAAATCCTGCATCATCAATCTGTTTTATAAAGTCAATTATTTCAGCTTCATTTATTAACTCTCCTGTAAGTTTTAGTATAGTATTTTTTATATCGCTAACTGTATTTGAACCATTAAAAAACTGAATTAAAACAACAGATTCTGCAGGCATTATTAATGTTTTATTTGTAAGTCCTTCATTATCTTTAAGAATAATTATATGTTTTCCTTCATGTTCTGCTGGTAATATTTCAACACCTTCTTTTAAAAGTGGTTTATATTCAGAAGTAATCATAATAATATTATACAAACTCTTTTTTAGCAACACTAATTTGAAATACTAAATGACTTTAAAAACATACTAGAAATTGAAAACTGAGTGTAAAAATTTGCTATACTATTTTTATAAGTTTTTATAGGGGTTGTGGTGTAGCCTGGTCTAACACGCCGCCCTGTCAAGGCGGAGACCGCGGGTTCAAATCCCGTCAACCCCGTGCATGCTTTATTAGCAAACCCGGAAAAAATTGTTCTTTAAAATAAATAATAATTTTAAGATTATCATTTAGTCTACATTGATAATTCTTGATGTAGATTACCAACTTTTTCGGATTTTGTTCATGTTTTGTTATTTTTGGGGACATAAATGATGGGGAAAAATATAAAAAAACAAAACTATTCATTTTTTCATCCCTTTAATCAGTTTTCTGCCTTTCTTGATTGTTTCATTTATTTCATTAAAAGAAGAATGGCTTTCAATATTATTATCAATAACATTACAGAATACTTTACTAAGACCATTTTGATAAATAACAATCTCGTCGTTAGTAATACGCCTTCTTTCAATTTGGCATTCAACAACAATCTTGTATTTGACACTCATAATTACCTCCCAAAAAGGAGGATATATTCTTTTAACAATAAAAGCAAGGAGAAAAGAAGGAGAGTTTTATGACCGTATTTGAAGATTTAAATAATCTTTTAAAAAAAGATAAAAGATTTTTGTCACAAAACAATGAAATATTAAAGAATAAAGTTATAGAATTAGCTTTAAAATTAGATAGTAATTTAATTAAATTGCTTTTAAGTGATGACAAAATTAAGAGAATCTTTTTTACAGAAGTTGATAAAGTTTTAATTTTTGATAAAGATAAATTTATTAAGTTTATATCAAATAAACAATTTTTACCAGATTCGTATACAGCTTTTAAAAACAAGATAGGTTTAATTGATGAAAAAGAAGAGTTTATAAGTGAAAAAAAAGATGTAGTTTTATCATGGCCTTATAAAGATTGTGTTTTAGAAGGAGGTATGACAAAGGAAGAACAAAAAAGAGATGAAATATTTTGGAATGAAATATTGGCACCTGATGAAATAACGAGACTTTTAGAACCAAAAGTATTTACAAATGCTAAAAGAATTGATGCAAGAGGTGAATATAAGTTAGATGATTTTAGAGTAGATGAAAATGGGAACATAAAGGATAATCTTATAATAAAAGGCAATAACCTTTTGGTCCTTCACTCTCTCAAAAAACGCTTCGCTGGAAAAGTAAAGTTGATTTACATTGACCCACCGTATAATCGGGAGGATGAAAATTTTTATAACGACAGTTTTCGACATTCAACCTGGCTAATCTTTATGAAGAATAGATTAAGTGTGGCTAAAGATTTATTAAAAAGCAATGGAATTATTTTTGTACAATGCGATGATAGAGAGCATGCTTATTTAAAAGTTTTGATGGATGAAATATTTGGGCGTGAAAACTTCATATCAAGTATTGCGGTGAAAGTAAAAGCTCCGTCCGGTGTAGCAACGGGTGGAATAATTTTCGATGTTAAGGAAAACATTTTAGTTTATGGAAGAACACGAAACATAGAAACAATAAATAACTTAATAGAAAAAGAAATTATAGACGAAAAATCTAAGACAATTGAAAGTTATAATTTGTTTTTTGAATCAGAGGGAATTGAAGGAGAAAAAATCGGCGAATTAAAAACACAAAATGGAAAAATAGAAATAAGAAGAATGAAAAATTATGCTATTCGCAAGATAAATTTTCAACAAGTTAAAAATGTAAGTGAGTTTTATATTCAAAATTTTGAAAAAATATTCAGAACCGCTACTCTGTCTGGTGGAATTGAGCAAAAATTAAAAAAATTGATACCGGATAATGATTTATTTTCGTATTATCACACCCCAACCAAAGGGAAGTATAAGGGCAAAAAGATGAAATATTATGTTTATAAAAAGGAAGGAGTTTTATTTTTAAAAGAAAATGCTGTCGTAAAAGAACAAGGAAAAAAGAAAATGATAGTTAAACTCGAACAACTAACTAATATTATTTCAAAAGATTTATGGTAAGGAATTGCTAATGAAGGGGGCGTAACTTTGAAATATGGGAAAAAACCGGAAGAATTGCTTCGGATAGTATTAGACTTAATTACCCAAAGGGGCGATTTAATTTTAGACTTCTTTATGGGTACTGGAACAACTTGTGCGGTTGCTCACAAGATGGGTCGGCAATATATTGGCGTTGAACAGCTTGATTATGGCGAAAATAGTGCGGTTGTGAGATTAAAAAATGTTATTAATGGAGACCAAACCGGAATTTCAAAACAAGTTGGTTGGAAAGGTGGCGGTGATTTTGTCTATTTAGAACTTATGAAATGGAATGAAAAATTCGCGGAAGATATAAGGAAAGCAAAAACAAAAGAAGACTTGAAAAGAATATGGGAGAAGATGAAGAAAAATTCTTTTTTAAGTTATAGAATAGATATTAGAAAAATTGATGAAAATGCAAAGGAGTTTGAAGATCTTTCTATTGAAAACCAGAAAGAATTTTTATATGAGTGTTTAGATAAAAATCATCTGTATGTAAATTATTCAGAGATTGATGATAAAGAATACAATGTAAGCGCATATGATAAAAAAATAAATAATAGTTTTTATGGAGATAAATAAAAATATAAGTTAAGATAAACACAATTTATTTATATGGATATGCTTTATAAAATACTAGATTCATTAGAAGAAGCCCATGGGGAAGATTATTTTAAGTCAAGAATTGATTCTGAGATTATTCAGAATCTCAATCCTAATTTTGTTTTAAGAGAATACCAAAAAGAAGCATTGGGTAGATTTGATTTTTATTTTAATGAATATTGTCATAGAAAATATCCAACACATTTGCTTTTTCATATGGCAACAGGTTCCGGGAAAACCTTAATTATGGCAGCAAATATTTTACAACTTTATAAAAAAGGATATCGTAATTTTATATTTTTTGTAAATAGCATAAATATCATTGAAAAAACAAAAGATAATTTTTTAAATTCATCATCAGCAAAATATCTTTTTGCGCCTAAAATTAAAATCAATAACAAAAAAGTTTCTATAAAAGAAGTATCAGGTTTTGATGGGGTAAATTCCGAAGATATAAATATTTTATTCACAACTATTCAGGCATTACATATTAGAATGGTAAATCCAAAGGAAAATGTAATAACTGAAGAGGATTTTGAAGATAAGGAAATAGTTTTAATTTCAGATGAAGCACATCATCTTCAAACATTGACAAAGAAAGGAAAAGAGGAAGAAGAATTAGAAAAAAGTTGGGAATATACCATTATAGAGAAAATTTTCAAAAAGAATCCTAAAAATATCTTATTAGAGTTTACAGCAACAATAGATTTAAGCAATGAAAATATAAATCAAAAATACCAAGATAAAATAATATACCAATATGATTTAAGACAATTTAGACTTGATAAATATTCGAAAGAAATAGAAGTATTAGAAGCTGATTTAGACCCAATAGATAGAGCTATACAATCAATAATTTTAAGTCAATACAAAAGGAAAGTTGCAGAAAAATATAGGTTATATCTAAAACCAGTAATTCTTTTTAAGTCAAAAAGTATTAAGGAATCAGAAAGTAATTACAAATCATTTTTAGACAAAATAAATAATTTAAAAAGAGATGATTTAAAAAATATAAAATCAAAATCATCTGGAACAGATTTAGGAAAAGCATTTGAATATTTTGAGAAGGAAAATATATCTTTAGATAATTTAATAAAAGAAATACAAAATGATTTTTCTAAAGATAAAGTAATTCTTTTAGATTCTGAGAACATTGATGAAAAAAAGCAATTGTTATTAAATTCTCTAGAAAATAAAAACAATGAAATAAGAGCTATCTTTGCAGTTAATATGTTAAATGAAGGATGGGATGTTTTGAATCTATTTGACATAGTTAGACTTTATGATACAAGGGATGGTAAATGGGTCAAAAATAAATACAAACCTGGCAATACTACTATTGGCGAAGCACAATTAATTGGCAGGGGAGCAAGATATTGGCCATTTAGTTTAAACACTGAACAAGATAAATACACGAGGAAATATGATAGTGATTTAGAAAATGAACTTAGAATCATAGAGACTTTACATTATCATTGTTTTAAAGAACCAAGATATATACAAGAAATAAAAACTACGCTTACAGAAATGGGATTAATTTCTGAAAAATATGTACAACGCGAATTATTTATAAAAGATGAATTTAAAAAAACTGATTTTTGGAATAAAGGATATGTATTTATAAACGAGAGAATAAAAAATCCAAGAAATAATATATTAGGATTAAAGGATATAAAAATCCAAGAAAAATATAACTATGAATTTAGAACAGGGGAAGTAAAAGAAGAATTTATATTCGAGAATAGAGATGTTGGATCGGTTGTTATAAAAAAAGCAAAACGAGAATTTAATTTGATAGAATTCGGAGAAAATGTTATTAGAAATGCTTTAGATAGAATAGAATTTTATTACTTTAGTAATTTAATTAAATATTTCCCAAAACTAAAATCCATAAAAGAATTTATAACTTCAGAAAAGTATCTTGCTAAAATTGTAGTTGAGGTTTCTGCATCTAAAGAAAAGATAAGTAATCTAAAACAAGATGATAAACTTAAGATAATTCTTGATATTTTAGTTAATTTAAGAGAACAGATTATAAATAATACTACTGATTATATAGGAAGTAGAAATCTTAAAAACAGATTTATTAAAGAAGTTTTTGTAAATAAAAAGTTAAAGATTGATAAAGATGATAATGCAGATGGGGTTAGAGAAATAAATTTAGCTGAGAAAGATTGGTATGCCCAAAATAATCTCTATGGAACGAGTGAGGAAGAAGATTTTATATATTTTATGGATAATTTTATAAATACTTTGAAAGAAAAATATTCTGAAGTTGCATTATTGAGGAATGAAAAACATTTTCAAATATATGATTTTGATACTGGTCAACCGTTTGAGCCTGATTTTCTATTACTTTTGAAAAATAAAAATCAAAAAATAATTACTTATCAGATATTTATTGAAGCAAAAGGAGATCAATTCAAAGATAAATATGGTAAATTTGAATATTCCAAAGAGGGGTGGAAAGAAAAGTTTTTATTGAGATTTAAAAGTGAGGCAAAACCTGTTTTAGAATTTGAGAATGAGAAATTTATTATATTAGGATTGCCATTTTATAATAAATTGTTAGAAAACGAATTTGAAAAAACAATTAAGGAAGAATTATTAGGAAATGACTATACAAGTAGAATATAAAAATTCTCAAGGAACAATTAGCAATTGGAGGTATGATATTACACATCTTGCTATAATAAAACATTTAGCAGTTGCAGGTATGGGATATTTTCCAAGGTTGAATAAGATGATGAGAATTATCGGGATGTATTGTCATTATTATCCTTTTTTACTTGAATTTTTGAGACCAAGAATTAACAATTTTGATAATTACCTTTTAAATGATCCAACTGAAAGATCGCATTTTTCAACTCTTATTGGTAAAGCTATTGCGGATTTCTTAGCTAAAAGAATTGACAATTAAATCGTAACTTTTAACTATGAAGCGGTTATGAAAAAAGAAGGTTATAAGATTAAAGGGGGGCGCCCTGATTTAATCGCATATATAGCCCCCCAAAAAAGATTTGCCATTGAAACTAAAGGTTATAGCCACTGTCGTTGTGGAAATATGAATAATCATAAAAAACAAGCTCAATCTGGACCTTTAAAAGTTGATTTTTGTGTAGCCTGTGTTTCTTATAATATATATACTCAGATAGAAGTTAAATATCATGATCCTGAAAACGAGTTGGAGTATGATGGTAATAGAAAAGGTGATAGAGATGTTTTTAAAGAATTAACAAAAAAATATTATTCTGGATTGGTAAGTTTTTTAAAATTACCATATGATATAGTTTCATATGGTAACGAAAAATTTTATGAGATTAATTTTAGTTATTTTTTTAGAGAAATATATTGTTCTTGGTTTTGCCATTGCTTTTTAAAATATAGATATAAAATCTTATTATCAACCAAGATAGATAGTTGGGCACAAGAAGGATTAACAAAAGAAATATCTCCATTTGTACATCATCAAAATGAAAATATTTATATTGATAATGATGGAGTAGGGATAAAATTTGAAGATTTTTAAAGAATTTTATGAAGATAATTTCTAATAAAACATGGAAAATTATAAACCCCAAAATTGTGGAAGAAATAAAAAAATGGCTGCTTTGTAATGGTGGAATAGAACAGAAAATAAATTCTAAATATGAAATATGGAGAATTAAATTTTCAGATGCAACCTTTACATACTATTCGAGTGATAAATTGTTTTGTACAGATTCAGATGATAATGTGGTTTTAGTTGCTCATAAATATATATATTCTCTTGTGGGCTCACAGTTTCAGGTTTCTGACAAAAAATATTTAATTGGTTTTGATGAAACAGGTAAAGGAGAAATCATAGGTCACACAGTATTAGCAGGTGTTATTATACCTAAGGAATTATATGAAGATTTTGAATTACATATAGGAATGGCAAATACCAAAATTAAACATGAGACAAAATATTGGGATGAAATTTTTAGAAAGTTAGATTTTTATGAAGCCCAGGGTTTTAATTTTCTTGTTCAAAAAATTCCGCCATGGCAAATTGATAAGTATAATATTAATAAGCTTTTAGATATTACATACCAAAGAATGTTGAATTTGCTTCTGAATAAAGTTGATGTTAAAGAAGTCAGAGTGGTAATTGATGATTATGGATGTGGTTTCCATCTTAATAGATATTTTCAAGCATTAGAAAAAGCTGGCGCAGAGATAGTAAAAACAAATAAAGCAGATGAAAATTATCTGGAATCAAGGGTTGCTTCAATTATTGCTAAAAGAGAGCAACAAAAAGTTATTGAAACAATTTCTAAAAGTCCAGAATTTCAATTAAGTGGAATTTCAATCGGTAGTGGGAATGCGGGAGATAATGAAACATTAGTTTGGCTAAAGAAATGGAAAGAAACCAAAAAAGAATGGCCTTGGTTTGTAAAACAGTCATTTAAACCAATAAGAGAATTAGATGGAATAAAAAGAGAGATTAAAAAAATAAATCCTCCTTTAAATGAAAATATACTTTCAGAGGAATTTAGAAAAAAGTTTGAAAGTGGAGAATTAAACATAACATCTCTATCAATTGTGTGCCCTCTATGTGGAACAATTAAAAAAAGCATTAAACTTATTTTAAAAGGCAATAAAACGATTCCTATTTGTATATCGTGTGGTCAGGAAATTATAGATTTACAACTTACAATCCAGTATTATTGTAGTAGAATTTTACCTGATAATAGTGTTATTGGAAGATGTTTTATATCAAAAGATCTAGAAGGAAGTAAATTTTTTGAAAATTTTACTTTCCTATTACATTCAGTGGTTAGATATGAATCAGATCAAAATAAGAGAACTAAAAAAGAAATTGAAAGAATTGGATATTTTGCTTCAATCGGAAGAATAAGATTGGAAGAGATAGTGTCAACCTGTGATCCTAAGACTTTGGGAAATACTGAGAGAGATGATTTGATTTTAGAGGGAGCCAAACAAAATAATGCTATTCTTATAACCGCAGATAATAATATGAAAGGTATAGCTCAATCTAAAGGGCTTTTTGTAATTGAAGTCCCATAGATAAGTTTTTAAATAACCTCGTCATTCCATAACATTTTTAGAAATTCTTTATATGGTAAAAAAATAAGTTTTTTTAGAATTTTTCAAGTAAAAATATTACATTTTTGGATTTATATAATCACAAATATGTAAGTTCTTTTATTTTATGTCAAAAAAAATAAATGTTTTTATAAGATTAACATTTGAAAATGCTATAGAAATTATAATCAAATATAACTACCTATGAACATCTTTAAATTTTTATTTTAAAAATGTAGTTTTACCAGTTTTCCTCGGTCCCCATAAAAAAGCAGAACGACTTTATGATAATTTTTACTACAAAGTCAAATTATTTGTGATAATTTGTAGTAAAAGTCAATAAAATCATATAAATTAATTCACACGTTACAAGGAAATTCGCGGAAAGTCAAGGCTTTTCTATTTATAGGACTTTTGTCCCTTTTAAGTATTATTTCATATGTTAAAATATTATTTATTATTGTTTTTGTCTAAA
>JANZZP010000057.1 GCA_026419335.1 Elusimicrobiales bacterium
ACGAAATAAAAGAAAAGAAAGCTTTAAAATTTTTAGAAATACTTAAAAAGTTAACTAACATTTATCCTTATCCAAAACTAGCATTAATATCCCTTGGTCCAAACACTCAAGATATTATTGACTTAAGATAAATGAATATAATAGTTTGTGTAAAAACAGTAGTTGAAGAAAATGAAATATTATTAGACTCAAAAGGAAATATAAATAGAGAATCTTCAAAACTTAAAATAAATAAAGCAGATGAATATGCAATAGAAAATGCTCTAATTTTAAAAGATAAATATAAATTTCATGTAACCACAATAACGATGGGACCTCCTAATGCTAATGAGATTTTGAAAGAAATTTATAGTAAAGGTGTAGATGAAACAATCCTAGTATCTGATCCTTTATTAAAAGGCTCAGATTGTTTAATAACATCAAAGATTCTTGCCACTACAATAAAAAAAATAACAACTGAAAATTTCATAATATTTACTGGGGTTTCATCTGAAGATGCTCACACATCAGTTGTGCCTGCTCAAATTTCTTATTTTTTAAAAATACCTGCTATATTTGCTGCAAAATATGTAGAATTAGAATCAGAAAAAATAAAAATTGAAACATCATCATCAAAAATATATATAAAACCTCCTTTGTTAGTATCACTAGATATTTCCACAAAATTAAAACCAAGAATCTCTCCTTTAAATCTTAGAATAAAATCTAAAAGTTATAATCCTAAAAATATTACATTAAAAGACTTAGAAATTATATTAGATGGGAAAAATTCTCCAACATCCGTAGAAAATGTTATCACTGTATACGAATCGAAAAAGGAAACAAAATTTATAGATATAAACAATGAATCAGATATACAGATGTTAAGAAAATTAATTTATGAATAAACTACTAATACTATCCTCAAACTCATCAGATATAGAAGCGATATATAATTTTTTATTACAAAAATTTAAAGATCAAAATTTTTATGCAATTTTAATTTCCGAAAATATATCAAAACTTCCTATTAAGAACTCTTATTATATAAAATCAAATTATCCACCATCAATAGAAATTGATATAATCATAGAGTTTATAAAAAATATATCTCCAGAACTTATATTTACATCATCTGAAATTGAAATCAAATCTCTCTCTGCAATAATTGCTGCTAATATGAATATTGGAATACTTTCAGATATATCCGAAATAGAATTTTCAAACAACAAATTATATTTTTCTAAGCCTTACATAAAAAACTTAAAAGCAATTCTTAGTTCTTCCACTATACCTACAGTTATAACTCTTTCTGGAATTAGAAAAAATGAAAATAATATTTTTGAAAAATACGAGCCTATTATAATTAATTCTAAAGCAAAATATAGTATTGAAATTGAAAAAGAACCGTCTAAAAATATTTTTGAGATACAAACAGCAAAAAAAGTTATTGGAATAGGAAGGGGTGTCAAAAAAGAAGATATTGTTTTAATAAAACAACTGGCATTAAAAATTGGAGCTGCGATTGGATATACAAGACCAATCAGAGAAGAATTGGCTATAGATCAAGATTTTCAAATAGGAATAACAGGAAAAACTATCTCACCGAAATTATATATTGCTATCGGTATTTCTGGAAAAGAATACCATATGAAAGGAGTAATAGATTCTGAAAAAATAATAGCAATTAATAATGATCCTAAAGCACCAATTAAAAATTATTCAGATTATTTTATATGTGCTGATTATAGAAAAGTAATTGAAAAGCTGTTGTAATTTTAAAATACCTGTCAACTCAAAAATAAATCTAACCGAAGCGAGTATGGTCGCATCATAAATAATCTAACCATAAATAATCTCCTTTTTTAATAATTTATCAACATTTTTGAGTATTTCCTGTTGTCTTAAATAATTTTTGTCTTTTATTACACTTTTACATTTGTTAGTCCATATTATTTCAAGTTTATTATTGATGCTTTTAATAAGTTCAAACGGATTAGTTTGTTTTTTGAAGTTAATATATTTAGTTAGTTTGGGATTATCAGGATTATAATCTATTAATCTTTTTAAAGGTGTTTTAGGGCTATCATATATCTTTTTATATCTTAAGCCTATCTTTTTTGTTTCCATTAGCTTTACTGACGGCATAAAAAGGTTAAGGAAAATACTTAACTCATTTGAATATAAGTCATTAATAAGTTTTTTAGCTTTTTCACCCTCAAACCTATCCCATCCTATTATCCTTCTTACATTTGTCCAATTCTTCTGTTCTATATAAGCATTATCATCCTTCTTATAAGGCCTTGTTCTTGTAAAAAGGATATTGTTGATCTTACAATATCTTAATAATTCCCAGTTTATAAACTCACTACCATTATCAGAATTAATTGATACGATATTAAAAGGGAAATAAGATATTAATTTGTTTAACGCTGAAATAACCTCATCTTCACCTTTATTTAGTATACACTGACTTTCAGTCCACTGACTAAATATGTCAGTAGCATTTAAAGTCCATAAAAACTCACCGGATACACTATTGCCACAGTGAGCAACAAGGTCTATCTGGATATGTCCTGGCCTATTTATATTATTGGCTACTTCTACTATTATTGGTATCTCACGTCTTAATAAACTACCCGGTCTTGTCTGGCAATAAAGCCGTTTTTTATGCTTTATCCTGTGATGTCTTAAAATCCTATCTATAGTTGATGGCGATATATTACTTATAAGATTAATTTGTTCATCTTTTAGGTTATATTTGCTAATTATCCAATTTATGTTTTCAGATATTACCACTTTAAGCCGTTTTGACCATATACAACCAAATTCTTCCCATAA
>JANZZP010000060.1 GCA_026419335.1 Elusimicrobiales bacterium
TTTAGCTTTTTCAAGATTTTTTGAACAATCAAAACATATAGGAGCATTTCTCCAAGCTAGTTTTTCATTTAATCCAGATATATATCCTGGTTTATCAATTGTATAAAATTTGAAAATATTAGATAAAGAATTACCAGAAACCTCTTTTACTTCTCCACACAAAGCACAAACTTCATTCTCTTTTAAAGACTCTTTATAATTTTTTTCAATTAATTCTTTAAAGATATCAATAAAAACCTTATAATCTCCTATATATTTTCTTTTACTATCTTGTTCGAAAGCAATAGTAAGAATACTTGAATGTTTTATCTCAGATTGTAATTTTTCTATTTTACTTATTATTATATTTTTGTTTCTATTAAGCTCATCTGAAATCTTTTTGATTAACTCATCGTATTCCTTAAAATTTTCAAACCATTTCTCTATTTTATTTTCATATGTTTTCTTTAATTCAGTTATTTTACAAGTTGGAGTATAATCTGTGCCATTTGGAGTTCCTTTTTTATACAAATACCTTGTTATTTTTTCATTAGAAAAATCTTCTAATTCTACATCTTTGTAAAATACCTTATCTTTATCTATCTCAAAAACTATTAAAATAACTTTATTATATTTATTATTAAGATTAGGATTTTCAACAAATATATCTATTAAACCTTCTTTGTCTAAACTTAATTTCAACCTGCCTAGTTCGTTTATAGCACTAAGCATTTTACAACCTATATTATATCAAAACATCCAAAACCTTGCGAATTTTTTGAACCAATTCCACAGTAATAAGCTATTTTGACTAAATCTTCATTCCCTCTAATCTCGTAAACCCCTAACCAGCCTTTTATTACAAAGCCATCATATTTTATTATTATCTCATCATCTTTTCTAACAGAAATAGGTGTTATACTAAATTCATTAGCAATTGGCTCTCTATTATAAAATGCTATATGTTTTCTTATCAAATTATTTTTTATCAAATCTGAAAATTCATTTTCATAAGGATTGTAATAGTATGTTTTCTTTTTGCCTTCTTTAGTCAAGAGAGTACTGTAAATGGTGATCGGTGATAACATTTTTATTTTAAGTTTATCAGTACTTTCCAATTTTAATGTTTTTTTTATTTCTAAACCTTCTAAAACAATATTATTATCTCCTAATTTTAAACTTTTTTTTCTTATCAAATTTAATGATAAATCTTGGACAAATTCCTCATTTATAGAAGATATTACTATTTTGAAAGGAGATCTGATATGAAAAGAGTTATTAATCATTTTATGTTTAGCTAAAATCCGTGAGAAAGTAAAAAGTTTGAAACTGCGATTACCGATGTTAAATCCCTCTTCATGTAATTTTTCAGCTAAATTTTCATTAAGATTAGAATAAATAAAACCTTGAATTAATTTATTATATGAAAATTCTAAAATTATATCTCTTCCCTTTTCTTCTGTAAAAGTTAAAACAATTCTCAATTTAATTATCCTCCTTTAAAATTATACAACAATTTTATTTTAAAACTCCATATTTACAAATTTTTTTAGTTTATTAACTTCACTAATATAAAGAATACTAAACCGAACTTCAGTTAATAAAAAGATTTTTATTTCATACATAGAACCTTATTTTCAAGAATTTTTTAATACAAGAGATTTTTTGCATCGAAAAAAATCAAATAAAAGCAATTACAAAAATTATAAATTCATAAAACACTTGCGTTTATAACGTTAGTATTAGCTTTGATGCATTTTATTTTGCAAAAATATATAATAGAAGTAAGATGAAAATTATTAGATTAATAATTATCATTATGTTAGTTTTTAACGTTAATTTTTTTGCTATAGGTGTTAATAAACAAACTATATCTGATGAAAACAATAAAAATTTAGCTATCAAAAAAGCTGGTATCCATTTATCTAAAGCTAGAACTTTTTGGTATATTGCTGCAGGGAGCTCGATAGCTACTTTATTACTATTAACTAAAGATGAAGGAACTTCTATAGCCTTGGGATTAGTGAGTTTTATAATGACTTTTAATGCATGGGATTCAATAGGTAAAGCAGGTGATGAATTATTAAAAATTTCTAACACTCAGATTTCCCCTAGTATTGTATTAACACAAAAATATTTATATGTTATTACATACAAACATAAAATGGGATTTATAGATTTTTAATAAATTTTATAATTTAATTAACAAACATTGATAATTTTTCTGTGTAAGCTAAGACAAGCTCGTTTTTACTTCTAGTCATAGCTATATAGGCGTTTTGTTTGATAAGGATATAATTTTTCAATCAAGTTAGATTCAAATATAAAAACCCTGTCTGCTTCAAGACCTTTAAAGCTGTGAATAGTAGATAAAATAATTTTTGAATTAGAATCAAAGTTATAAGAATATGAATAATTCATATTTTTTTTAGAAAGTTCATCTGATATTATTTCAAGCAGTTTATGAGTTGAAGCAATTATAAGAGTTTGTTTATCAGATTGATTTAGCCAATCTATCAAAAAATTTAATTCTTCTTTAATATTTTTAAATTTTCTTGTTTCAGGAAATGGGCCATCCCTTAACGCTTCTTCAGGTTGTATATATTCAAATTCCTCTTCACAGAATAACTCTTTTTTTCATCCATGTCCTTTATTAATAAATATGCTTTTTCAAGTATTTGTTTTGTGTTGCGATAGTTTTTTCTAAATATCTTAGTTCTTCCAATTATATTTATACCTAAACTTTTCCAACTTATTTTTCTATTGTATATACTTTGTGATGAGTCAACAGCTATAATAAGAGAGTTTGTTTTCTCATCAAGAAACTTAAGCAATGTTTTATACCATAAAGGATCAAAATCCTGTCCTTCATCTATTATTATGGCTTGATATTTATCTTCTTCATTAATATTGTTAAAGTTTAAAAGTTTTTTAGGAAGTTCTATATCAAATTCTTCATCAGTTTTTGGTTCAAAATCAAATGGTATCAAATCAAACTTATTCAGTTTTTTTAAACACCATTTATGATATGTAGAAATTTCTATATTTTTAAACTCGGATAATTGAGTTTTTAGATAAGATGCAAGAGATTTATTATAACATATAAAAAGTATTTTCCAGTTTTGAAAAAACTTTGACAGAAATTTTGCTCGTGAAATAAGTATTACTGTCTTTCCACTTCCAGCAACTCCTTTTAAAAGATAATGTCCAAGTTCTAAATTTCTTGTGACTTCTTCTTGTTTTTTATCTATTATTTTTATTATATTTGTATCATCAAGTTTACAATCTATTAAAAGCTCTGGATAAATTACAGATCTTATTATATCAATATGAGTTTGAGAAAGATTACAACTTCCAAAATGCTTTTGCATTTTTTGAGATATTTTTTCAAACAACCTATTTGAGTGTAAGTCGTCTTTTGTAAATATGAAATCAGAACCAATTATGCTTTTTAAATCTGAATAGACAAAAGATAAATTATTTATTTCTTTTTTAGATATATTTGTAAAAATTACACCACAACCCTATTTTATGCTTTTCTCCTCACCCTTTATAAAGATTTTTTTCTATATCTCTCATTATTTTTGTTATATACAATCTGGCTTGCTTTATAGGGTTTTAACTTCTTTTTCCTTTTCGTTTGTAATTATCTTAAAAGTTTCCTTATTTATAAGTTTTATATATTCAAGTTTCCAATCTTTAACTTCAAGCACAAAAATGCCTATTTTTTTATCTATTATTATAAAATCAGGATAATATCCATCTACTGAAATGTTATAGTAAACAAGACAATCTTCATTTAAATTTTTAAAATATTCAAATACTTTTTTTTCTCCTCTTGTATAATTACCGGAGAGTGTGTTAGGAATTATATAAGCAATTTAAAATATACTTAAAAATATTTTTTAAGTATTAGTTCAGCTATCTGAATTGAGTTTAGTGCTGCTCCTTTATATAAATTGTCTCCACAAAGCCATAAAGAAAACTCATTTTTAAATGGAGTTTTTTTAAGACGTGAAGCAGCAATATATTCTTTTCTTTCAACATCAATAGGAGTTTGATAATCATTGTGGTCTTCAAAAAATTTACAGCCCTGAGTATTTTTCAACGTTTCTTTTATATCATTTATATCCCAGTCTTTTTGAGTTTTACACCATACAGCAAGTGAATGCCCTTTTAAAACCGGAACTCTAACAGCATAACAGCTTAATTTTATATTGTTATCATTCCATATTTTTTTGAGCTCCATCTCAACTTTCTTTTCTTCAACACTGTTGCCATCTTCATCAAAACTTCCTACTTGTGGGAATAAGTTAAAAGCTATCTGTCTTGGAAATATTTTGTATTTGAATTTTATTTTACCAGTTTTAATAAAGCTTTTAGTTTCTTCTAAAAATTCATCTAAAGCTTTCCTTCCTGCTCCTGATACCGCTTGATATGTTGCAACTCTTATTTCTTTTATTTTGTATTTTTTATGTATTTGCCAACAGGATACAGCCAATGGTGTAAGTGTACAATTTGGACCTGAAATGAGCTTTTTGTTTTTATTTATAAGTTCTCCGTTTATTTCTGGTATTATTAATGGAACATCTTTATCCATTCTAAATGCTGATGAATCATCAATACACCAAACACCTAATGAAGATAATTTTTTTGCATACTCTCTTGATACTTCATCACTGCTTACAAAAAAGACTATGTTCAAATCCTTCATTTCTTCAAATGCTGGCTGTATAAGTTTATGTTTTTTTGATTTGAAAACTAGATATTTTGTTTTTTTAAGTGAGCCAAATAATTTAACTTTTGAAAATGGAAATTTTCTTTTTTCGATTAAATTAAGCAATTCTCTACCAACCATTCCCCCCGCACCTACTACACCAATAGAGGGAATCATTATTCCTCCTTCTTTTTGGATATATTGTTAATAGTTATATGATTACTACATTCAAGGTTTTCAAACATGTCTAAAGCACATGCTTTAATATAAAAAAGGTCATTTGGCATAGAGTTGTCTGAAAAAGATATAGCATACGGAGGATTAAAAATATATTTTGAAAATTTATCCCATTTTATTTTGTCGTAAGATATTTCTAGCCATGATTTTTGTGGGTCAGCAGATATAACACTCCATGAGAAAAAGTATTCTGAATCAGATTTTTGTAAATTGAAGTTTTTTATTATGACTTTATAGTCATTTTGTGGTATAAGCTTTATTACAATAGCAGGTTTTATTCCATAGATTGGTATTTCAAATGGATTTTCAACAGCAGAAATTGCTCCTTTTATTGATGGATTTACCCAGACGTTTTCTTCTTTATCATCTAAATTTGCTGCTGCAATTATTGGTGAATTAAATGAGTTCTTTAATTCTCGTGATTCTGCCCATATAGCAATATAATTATAACTTGTTGATGATACCGCTGTTAGAGGAATTTCAGTCCAAAACCATTTAGCACTATCAACACCTTCTATACTTTCATCTTCAATCGGCTCAAGTGGTATGTCAGAGTTTTCACATAGAATATAAGTTTTTGGAGAGAATTTTTTAGTATTTGAAATCGTTACAAATATTTTACTCTCTCTTGGTTTTAGGCTTGATGATGATGGGTATGAAATAATTTTTGCCCTTCCAAGTTTAACTCCTATGAATGCTCTTATATAGTTAGATATATCAGTGGGTGGAAGTTTTATAATCCAAGCGTTGTTGTATCCTACATACCAATCAGCATGAAATCCTCCATTAGCGTACAAGTAGTATTTGTTAAGATCTTTAACTAGTGAAACATACTTTACTGGTGGGAATTTATAATTTTTTTGCTCTTGTGATAAGAGGTTGAAAGCAATAAAAATTAAAAAATATTTTAAAAATAATGATTTTTTCAACTCAAACCTCCAATTTTTATAATATTATCTTATTCTTTATTCTTTCAAAATCATCTAAATTAAAGTATTCTATAATTATTTTACCTGAAATGTTAGTCGTTGGTTTTATTTTTACTCTTGTCCCAAGTTTTGATTCAAAAAGCTTTTCCATTTCATATACTTCAGGAGATTGTTGTAATGCTTTTCTACTTTTATTAGTTTTTTTGTAAAATAATTTCGCTATGTCTTCTACTTCTCTAACTGACATTTTTTCTGATATTATTCTTTTAAATATATTTTTTCTTTCTTCTAGATTTGGTATTTGGAGTAACGCTCTTGCATGTCCTTCTGTTATTATTTCATCTTTTATAGCATTTATAATTTCATTATCTAATTCCAGAATTCTAAGAGTATTAGATATTGAGGATTTCGATTTACCACATGTAAAAGCAATATCATTTTGATTAATTCCCATTTCAATTAGTTTTTTATATGCCTGAGCTTTTTCGACTGGATTTAAATCCTCACGTTGAATGTTTTCTATTAGTGCTATTTTTAGTTTCTTATCTTCTGTTATATCATTTTTAACGATAGCATCAATCTCTTTCCATCCCAAGTATTTACATGCTCGATATCTTCTTTCTCCTGCTATTATTTCGTAGTTTTCAGAATCTATTTTTGTTACTATTATTGGTTGTGCAAGACCGTTTTCTTTTATTGATTGAGCAAGTTCTAATATTGATTCTTCATCAAATTTTTGTCTTGGTTGAAGTTTGTTTGGAAATATTTTATCAATTGATATTTTTTGAATGGTTTCTTTGTTATAAACAGAATCAGCCTTAGATATCAAAGCATCAATACCTCTACCTAATGCTTTTTTGTTCATTTTTCCTCCTAATAAAGTATATTATCAACTACTGATATTTCTGATTTTTCATAATCTTCAAATTTTAATCCTCTTCTTGAAAGGAATTCAGCAGCAAGCGTTTTATAAGCTTGCGCTCCTCTTGAACTTGGATCGTAGATAAATATTGGCTGTCCAAAGCTTGGAGCTTCAGCAAGTCGTATATTTCTTGGTATCACTGTTTTATATAATTTATCACCATAGAATTTCTTTATTTCTTCAAATACTTGATTTGCTAGGTTAATTCTAGAATCAAACATTGTTATTATAGCACCTTCAATTTTAAGATTTGGATTTAGAACTTGTTTTATTTTTTCCACAGTATTTGTGAAGTATGTCACTCCTTCCATAGCATAATATTCACATTGAACTGGAGTAATAACACTATCGCTTGCGGTAAGGGCATTTATTGTTAAAAGTCCTAGAGAAGGTGGACAGTCTATAATTATAAACTTATACATATCCTTAATCTTATCTATTGATTTTTTTAATACTGCCTCTCTGGAAAATTGACTAACAAGTTCTATTTCTGCCCCTGCAAGATTATGATCAGTTGGAATTATATCTAAGTTTTCTATATCTGTTTGGCATATTGCTTCTTCTTCTTTGCAATTTTCTGATATAACGTCATATATTGTTTTTTTATTTTTAGTGTCTATACCTAAACCGGAAGAAGCATTACCTTGTGGGTCAAAATCTATTATTAAAGTTTCAAAATCAAAACTTGCGAGAGCAACAGCTAGATTTATAGTTGTGGTTGTTTTGCCTACTCCTCCTTTTTGGTTTGCAATTGACACAATTTCTGACATATTCCTCCTTATATAAAGTTTTCACGTGAAAACTTTTATTTTTTGATTAATTGCTAAATTTTTATGATAATCATATTATTGACCTTCTTTTATTATATCAAATTTTAGTTCTAGCAAACTTTCACATCTTGATATCCTAAACTTCTCCCTCCAGTTGAGGCATAATCCACATTATGTAATGCTATATTCATTTCTTTTGCGTTGATATTGGTTGAGGTTAATCCATCTAATATAAAGGGATAAGCATGTTTTCTGTAATAAGTTTCTGTAGTTAAATAAAAACCTAATGATGAAGCGTTAAATCCTGGTGTGTTACTAAAATAAGTAGCACATCCTGTATGATTTGGGTCGTAATCTTTACTATGTACTAAAAAAGTTTCTGCTTTACCTGTTTTCATATTTGTTATATAAAACCTTTTTCATGTTATGTTCTGCGAAATTCATTATTGAAAGATGCTTTTTCTATTAGGTAATAGTTTGAATCATAATAGTCTAATGCTATATTAAGTGGTTTTTCTAGTACCATCCCATTAAGATCAATATGATCATAATATCTTTCGATTATTGTTATTATTGCTTGCGAGATATCGTCTAAAATGTTTCCTTCTAAGTTTGTAGAAAAATTAGCAAATAATTTTTTGGTATTTTCTTCTGAAAATAATGAAGTGGTTATAAATAAGGCAATAATAACTGTTAAAAATTTCATAAATTTATAATATAAAAAAAATAAACCTATGTCAATATTTATAAAATAAAAAAGGTTTTCACGTGAAAACTAAATTTTAAAAATTATAAATTAAATAATTTTATTGTAAGAATAAGAAAATGTATTGTAGAAAATCATATAAATCGCAGTTGATTAGTCTTATATCAATATTATAGTTATTTATATTACCGCTCAAACTTCCACTTATTTTATTGAAGTTTAATTCTATTGGTGACTTGTCAAAATGTCCTTTTATAACAACTTCGTTAGCATCAGTAATTCCTTCTTTTATATCAAATGTTAAGTTTATGTTTTTGTTGTATAATATGCCT
>JANZZP010000016.1 GCA_026419335.1 Elusimicrobiales bacterium
TCAGACTGTCGAAAAACCCCACTTTTCATAAAGCGAAAAGTGGGGTTTGAGTATTTTTTGAAGCTTCTTAATAAATTTTTTATAAAAACAAAGAAATTTTTGCCCTTTCCAGGGCCGTTTTGGCCCTTCTTCCACATCCAATTTGCCATTTTCTTTAAATTGAAGCAAGCACAAACAAGCATCGCTTGCATGGACACTTTTTCTATCCCCCTTAGTGTTGTCCATCGCAAACCATGCTTCTCCTTCAAGTCAGCAAATACCCTCTCTATGGTTTTGCTTCTCTCCTTATATAGTTCTTTACATTCATATGTATGCCTTAAATGTTCTACTTCTTCTAAATATTCTTCCCAGATATGTCGATTAACTATTTTTGTATGATTTTTACTGCTTGTGCACATACTCAAATACTTGCAGTTTTTGCATATTTCTGGATTTGATTTGTATACCCTATATCCTTCTCGGTTTGTTGTTACATATTCTAATATTTGATTCCCAGGGCAGATGTAACAATCATAGTATTCATCATAAACAAATTCTTTCTTCGGAAAGTATCCTTCCTTATGTTGTGGTCTTTTATATGGCATTGCGGGTAATATATCCCTTTCTAATAGTTCTTTACATATATGTGGAGTCTTGTAACCCGCATCTACTGCTACTGCTCTTGGTCTCCCTACATTCCTTTCTACTTCGTTCAATATATCTACAAACATTAAACTATCATGAACATTTGCAGCCGTTAAAATAGTCCCCAATATCATTCCGTTTTTGTCGCAGGCTGTATGTAGGGAAAAACCAAATTGATGTTCCTTTTCGTTTTTATTTATCATCCCGCTATCTGGATCTGTCGTGCTTTTCTTTACTTCCTTTACTTTTACAGTTTCATTTTCAAATTCCAATGGCTTTAACCCGTGATTTTCTCTGTCCTCGTTTATCTCTTTTTCTAATTCTTCTTTGTATTTTTTTGTTTGTTCCTCTACAAATACTTTCTCATATTTTTTCTTGTTTGCACTTGCTTTTATATGGGTTGAATCTATAAATACTGCATCTATATTTACTAATCCATAGTTTATTGCTTGCTCTAATACCTTCTTAAATATTTTTTCAAACAAATCTGTTCCTTGAAATCTACGTTTATAATTCTTGCTAAATGTGCTAAAGTGTGGAACGTTATCAGTTAGACCTAATCCTAAAAACCATCTATATGCAACGTTCGTTTCTATTTCCCTAATTGTTTGGCGCATAGACTTTATACCAAACATATATTGAATTAAAACTATCTTAATTAATACAACTGGGTCTATACTTGGTCTTCCATTGTCTAAACAATATTTGTCCTTTACAAGCTCATATATGAAATCAAAATTGATAACTTTCTCTATTTTTCTAACTAAATGGTCTTCTGGCACCAATTGATCAACTGAGATAAATTCAACTTGTTCACGACGAGTTTTATCTTTGTTGACTGTTAGCATATTTATCCTCCCTTATTTTTTCGTATATTATATATTTCGACATAAAAAAAGAGAATCCTTTTTTGTGATGGATTCTCCTTTAAAAAATTATACTTTGTCAACAATCTGGAACCTAAAGGCTAAATTGCCTTTAGGTTTTTTGTTTATAATTTTATAAGTTAGGAAAAAATATTAATAGTAATTTGGAGGTGGAGAAAAGTATGTTAAACAGAATTAGAGAAACAAGGATTCAACGTGACGGACTTTATGAGATTACTCTTCAAATACCTGAAAAGGAATATTTTAGTGTATATGATAGCGTGACAGAATATAATGCAATTGAGATATTAGGAAATTATCTTACTAAGTATCAAGATGATGCAAGATTTGATAATGTGAGAATAAAACACAATAAAAATGGCCATATTGTTGATATAAAGGCGGAACTACATTATCTTGATAATGATCATACGGATGCAAGCCCTATTCCTGATATGCTCAATAAAACAAGAGGTGAATAGTTTTGCTAATTCCTTATTTGACTTTATTTTTTATTTTAGGAATCTTAATTTATTTTTCAGGAAATATTATTTTAATTAGTGCAGCTTTAACTGCACTTTTTTTGATTTATATCAATAAGAGAAGTTTGATATATTTTTTAATAGCCTTTTTAATGTTAGGATTCTTTGTGGCTTATTTTAAACATAATAATTTTATGAAGAAGGAGGAATTTTTAAAAAGTAGTTATGTTTTTGATGGATTTATAGCAGAAAAAAATTCAGATAGTTATCTAATTGCAAACTATAAAGAAAACTATAAAATTTTATTATATAGTAATAAGGAACTTGTCCCCGGAGATTATATTATAATATATTCAAAAATTGAACCCATTCAAGTATATAAAAAGAAAAATTATTATTCAAGGGGAATTATAGGGAAAATTAAAGAAAACAAAAATTTTTTAGTTAAAGATAAAGGATCGATTTTATCATATTTAATAAAAAATAAGTATTTTTTGATAGATAAGTTAACTGCGCTTGACAAAGTGGCAGGAGGGTTTATAGCTGCAATATTATTCGGTTATACTTCAAACCTTCAAGATGGTTATAAAATTTTTAATGATTTAGGCTTATCTCATTTTTTAGCTGTATCTGGGTTTAATCTTGGAATAATTTTTTTATTTTTTAATAAAATTTTTGTATGTTTTGGAGCAAATTTAAGAAAAATTCTATCACTGATTGTTTGTTTTTTATTTGGTTTTATTTCTTCATTTGAGCCTTCAGTTTTAAGAGCATTTATAATGTTTGTATTTGTAAGCCTTTCAAAGGTTTTAAAAAGACCATCATCAGGATTAAACAATCTTTTTATAGCAGCGCTTTTGATGCTTATTTTTAATCCGTATTTAATTTTTAATAAAGGATTTATATTTTCATATTTAGCTACGTTTTCAATCCTGCTTTTGGGAAGTTATTTTAAAAACGTTAACAACAATAATATATCCTCTGCCCTATCAACCTTCTTGTTTATAACGCCGATTTCGCTAGTTTATAATGGATATTTTTCAATATATGGTCTTATTTTGAATATTATTTTATCGCCTTTTATCGGCATTTTAACTATTTTATCATTTTTATCTTCTTTAGCATTTTTAGTTTTTAAATTGGATTTTTTGCTTTTTCCACCTTTATACTTTGCAAAAATATTATTTGAAGTGATAACGAATATCAATAAATACAATTTTTTTGTATTTTTAAACATGAACTATTTTACATTGGTTACTTATTATTTATTATTACTGATAAATTTGATAATAAAGAAATATAAAAAATTAAACTATATATTATTTTTAATTTTAGTAACTTCTATTTTTTATAATCCTAAAAATCTAACCATAAATATCATTAATGTTGGGCAGGGAGATAGCATATTAATTGAAACTCCTAATAAGAAAACAATTTTGATAGATACAGGACCAGGCTTTGATAGTTATGTTGCTGCAGAAGAAAAAATAGTTCCATTTATTAAACGAAAAGGATATAATAAAATAGATTTGCTCATCATTACCCATCACCATAAGGATCATTTTTCAGGTTTTAATACTATTTTAAAAAACTTCGATGTTTATAACATAGCAGCACCATTTAAGTTAGTAAATATTAAATCAACACTCCTCTTAAAGGGGGATGAGGTTGCTGTAGATGGAGTTATTCTTAAGGTTTTATATCCTGAAGATTTTCAACAAAAAGACGATAAAAATGAAAACGCTATTGTTTTAGAATTATCTTTTAAGGATTTTTATATGGTATTGCCTTCGGACGTAGATTTGGATAATATAAATTTAGAAAAGAAGAATTTTGACATTATTCAACTTCCCCATCATGGCTCAATAAAATCCTTTGATATAAATACAGCTGAAAAATATAAGTTTAATATTGCTGTTATATCGGTTGGTAAAAATAATTTTGGCCATCCATCGAGTTTGTTGTTGGAATATCTTTATGGTAGAGGAATTAAAATTTTTAGA
>JANZZP010000037.1 GCA_026419335.1 Elusimicrobiales bacterium
TACTTAAAAAAGAATTATCTTCATCAAAGTATGATGCTGTAATCCATTTAGCAGCAGTCTCAGATTATTCTCCATATCTTCTTATAACAAATAGTGGTATCAAAATAAAAATCCCATCAAAACAAAAGATTAGCATAAATGAAAATTTTTGTATAAAATTCAAAAAAAATTTTAAAATTTTAAATAGATTAAAGATATATTCTAAAAACAAAAATATAAAAATAATTCCATTTAAACTTACATCTTCAGCATCAAAAAAACAAGTAATCTATTCCATTAAAAAATTAAAAACTGAATGGGTAATACATAATGACACATCAAAAATAAAAAGAAAATCACACCCTTTTACTATATATCATAACAATATAGCTATAAAATCAGTAAAAAACGCATATGAACTTGCTAAATTTTTTGAAAATATATTAGAAGATGGAGGTAAAAATGTATCATCTTGTAGTTGATATTGGTAATTCACAAATTTTTTTTGGTGTTTTTAAAGATAATAAATTAATTTTTACCTTTAGAAAAAATTCCAAAACTAATTTTACATTAGATGAAATAGGAATTTATTTAATTAATATCTTTAACTATAAAAAAATAACAAGAAACAACTTCTATGCTTGCTCAATAGCAAGCGTAGTCCCACATATAACACCAATCATATATGATTCCATTGTTTCTTATATAAAACCTAAAAAAATCTATATTTTAGGACCTGGAATAAAAACTGGAATAAACATAAAATATAAAAATCCTCATGAAGTTGGAGCCGATAGAATAGCAAACTGTATAGGAGCAAAATATCTTTATGGAAATAACAAAAGCTATATTATAGTTGACATAGGAACCGCAACTACTTTTGATATAATTAACGACAAAAATGAATACTTTGGAGGATTAATAATGCCGGGACCAAATTTACAAATATATTCATTATCTACTTCAACCGCTAAACTCTCACAAGTAGAATTAATAAAGCCTAAAAATTTTATAATAGACAATACAACTTCAGCAATACAAAATGGCATATATTATTTAAACTTATACGGAATTAAAGGATTAACTGAAAAAATTAAAAAAGAGTTTCTCAATAATTCTAAAACTTTTGTTATAGGTACTGGAGGAGCTATCAAGCTTTTTGAAGGCGAAAATATATTTGATATAGTAAATCAAGATTTAATTTTATGGGGATTATATAACTTAATAGAATTAAATGAAACCAAGGAGGCAAAATGATGATTGAAGTTATGAAATCAAAAATACATAGAGCAAAAATTACTTCAACAGATATAGATTATGAAGGTTCTATAACAATAGATCATCAATTATGTAAAAAGGCAAACTTAAAAGAATTTGAAAAAGTAGATGTTTATAATATAACAAATGGGGAACGTTTTACTACTTACGTAATTTATGGTAAAAAAGGAGAGATACAAATAAATGGTGCTGCCGCAAGACTATGTCAAAAAGGAGATATAATAATCATAGTTTCTTATGCTTTAATAGATGAAAAAGAATATGAAAACTTTAAACCAAAAATTATTATTCTTAAAAACTAATCAATTCTATATTCTTCACTTAGTTTCTTTATTTTAATTCCATCTGGAATGAGTGTATATATTTTATCTGAATAATTTAATATAGTTTCATGAAGTTCTTTATAATCTAAAGCTTTAATTTCCTCAAAACCTGTTATATCAGCCATTTTCAAAATTATTTTTGAATAATCTTTATCATTGCTCAACTTCATAAACTCATTTAAAACTCTTCCACAAATTAACTCATCAAGTCCTTTTCTACAAATAACAGGTTCATTAGGTATAGGTCCAAACTCATATATAATCTTTAAAGACTTTTCTTTTTCTATCATTTTTTTATACACAGACACAGCATCAACTTCTCCGTTTTTGAGTTTTTCCAATGCAATCTCAAAACTATCCATAAAAACAAATAAAGGTTTTACTTTTAACCTTGAGAAAATAATAGATGGTAAAACAAAACCTGATATAGAATAAGGACTTCTTGTTGCTATTTTTTTACCATTAAGTTTTTCGATATTTATAATATCTGAAGATAATGTTACAATAACACCATAATAAGAATTTTTACCATTTTCTCTAAGTATTCTTAATTTAGGCTCTACTCTATAATATTCCCTTGCTATAAGATATTCATTAAGAGACAAAAAAGCAATATCAATTTTTTTCTTACCAATTTCTTCAAGTATATCTATGGAATCTTTAATTGTTCTAAACTCAATATGCATTTTTAAATCTGATTCTATTCTATTTTTAAGTTTTATAAAATCTAATTCACTAAGGTTTTGATAATATGGATAAGATAAACCTATAACGACAGGATTATTCAAACTACCAATATCTTTATCAGTTCTAAAACAACTATTTAAACAAAGCATATTTAATATTAAAAACGAAAACTTCATAAATTTCATGTTTTCCTCCTTTCTAAAATGATAACACTTAAAATATATGTATTTCAAGTTACGAGATGTAAATAAGTATTAAAACCTAAAAACAATATCAAATTTATTAACATTCCCAAGTTCCCCAAAAGGTAAATATGCATAATTAATATCAATATCTTTGGTATTAATTCCAAAACCTAAACCAAGTCCAACTAACCAACCGAGATTTGATGTATCATAACCAAATTTATACCCAGTCCTAATAAAAAAACTATTCTTTATCAAACATTCTATCCCTAAAGAAGGATATATTTTTTCATCGTATATATAATGTTCAAAATCAGATAATAAAGATACCTTATTAGAAAGTTTATATTTTGAACCAGCTTTTATACTAAAAGGAAGATAATCTGAATCTTCTACATATTTTATTTTAGTGGCTAAATTAGACACCACAAACGAAAAGGAAATATTTGATTGATATTTATAAAGAAACCCAATATCTACTCCAAAAGCATTTCCTGATTTATCATCTATTTTAGAATTATAAATCTTAAAAGAAGCACCGAAATCAAGCCCATCAATTACTTTCTTTAAAAAATCATTTTTTCCAATAGTAAAAATCAATACAGTATCTCTTGAACTAAAATTTCCAGCAGACGGAACAATACCAACAACATCATTAATTCTTTTTTCTATCCCATCTATATAAAAATTCATAACTCCAAAGGCTAAAGCGATATCTTTTTTTGATGTCTTATACGAAAGCATAGCAAGTTTTGAACCAGCAATATAATTTGAAAAACCAAAATATAATTCTCCATCTTTAGAATTTAATAAACCAGCTGGATTAGAAAAAATTGAATCCGCATTTTCATTATATGAAGAGTATGAACCTGCTAAAGATGCTTCTTTCGCTGATTCTGAAAATTTTAAAAAGCCACATGCTGTAGTTCCTTCTGCAGCTTTAATTATAACATTATTTGAAAAATAAACTAAAATAATCATTACAAAAGTTTTGTAAAACTTCATATAAAGCCTCCTTTAAATAAAAAATTATTTTATCACTGCCATTTTATGAATACCACCAAGTTTTTCACCATTTAAATAAGTTACTAAGAAATAAACACCAGAAGATACTTTTTCGTTTTTGTCATTTCTTCCATCCCATTCCGAGTAATAAACATATCCTCCTGCTCTATAACCTTCATCTATTGTTCTTACCTTTTCTCCAGATATATTATAAATCACTAATTTTATTTTGCCATCTTTTCCTTGAGGCAGATGATATTTTATTATAGTACCTTGTGTTTGATATAGACCTGTATACCAACTCCCACCATCTGAACTGATATTTACAGGTTTCAACTCAAGATTAAATGGATTTGGAATATTATATATTTCAAAAGTATTTCCAACATAAGATGTACCTGTAGGTGGTTTAGCACTAAAAACTGCAAATTTTCCTTTCTGAGAAGATTGGGTATTTTGTGGTACAAATCTGCCATCAATTAAAGCACTCATACCTAATCTCTCTCTCATGAAAGGATTGGTAATATCAACTTTATTTGTCTCATAAGCATTTGATATACTAACAACATCAACAGATACTGTTCCAAGCATTGGGTCTATAGTATAAGTTCCAATAATTTCTTCCCATCTAGAGGTATTTTCATTATATTGATATATTCTAAGATTTGAAGTATTAGTAATAACCTTTTCCTTGTCATAAGCTAAAGTGAGTGTAAATTCTTTATTAGGTTGAACATTTGAGATTTCTATCTCATATATATCAGACGCCATTAAGTCCTTAATTGTTTGTGATATAGTAAATTCTCCTTTTGAGGTACGTGTAGTTTTAACTGATGGCAACGCTGAAAAGAATCCTCCAATAAGTCCATCTCCAAAATTATGTATTTTTATATTTTTATAATATGAGGAAAGTACAATTGTAGAAGTAGATTGACTAAAAACTCCAGGGTCAATTTCTATACCAGTATAATCATTATTTTCTGAATCAGCATAAACATTACCACCAAAATATATTTTGTCATATATATAATTCTCATTTGCAATATCATTTATAACATCATATACTATAACTTTTTCAACAATATCAATATCCCCTACCTGGACTTTAATGGTATAATAATTTTGTAGACTTGAAATATTAAATTTACCAAGATAGGTGTTATTAGGCATTTTAACTAATGATAATTGTACAGCATTTGACTCATCAAAATTATCAATATTATATTTACCAGGAATATACTTACAAATAGGCACATTAGCTATTTCTTTGGGACTCTTAATATACAATTCAATATTATTCTTATATCTCTTAATCTTAACATCAATTTGTGGTGGGATATCCATAAACACTATATCCTCAGCATATGTTGTAGTAGAAGTTGTAGAAACTCTAACACTAGTTGTTTGAGTAAGTTTTCCAGGATAACTTGCTACAATTCTATATACTGAACCAGATTCAACATTTTTTATTTCATAACTTCCATCTTCTTCTGTATATACTTTAATAGATGGAACATAATTTGAACCTTCAGATATTTTTGTTTCATTATAAGCTGAAACTAAAACGCCAGCAGAAAATGATGTTTTTGGAAATTTAGATAAATAAACTTTTCCTTTTATAGAATTTAAACTTGGCTTTAGTATAAACTTATAATTTATTGGTTGATTGTTTAAAGAAAACTTTATAGCCTGAGAAGTATAACCATCTTTATGTATTTCTAACTTGTAGAGGCCAGTAGGAATATTTTCAAATGAACAATTACCATTATCATTAGTGTAGGCAGTTTCTTCAAAAGTTTTATGTATAAGAATAACCTTTGCACCTTTAACAGAAGAAGAACTTTCGTCTACAACATTAATATTAACCTTAGCAGAAATATAATTTTGGCTATCAAAATCAAAATCAAAAGTAGTGTTTCCATTTATAAATATCTCTTTTGATATCGGTGGATAATTCGGACTTGTAAAG
>JANZZP010000076.1 GCA_026419335.1 Elusimicrobiales bacterium
CCTCATCTTTTCTATTATACGTTAAAATAACTACTGTTAAAAAAGGTACATTATTCATTTTTCTTAATAAAATACTTATTTAATCCTAGTTTATCTAAACTAAAATAAAACAAAAAAAATGAAAATAAAAAAAATAAAAAAGATGATAAAACAATAGATACTTTTTTAAGAATCAAAATTGAAAGCGAAAAAATAATATAAATAAATACTATTTTAAGCAAGTTAAAATCTAAAAAATTAACTCCACGTTTTGTAAGTCTATTTAGAGAATAAATAAAAACAAAAATTTCTGATAAAACATAACTTAAAGCAGCACCAATATGTTTATAAAAATATATAAAAAAAGGAGCTAAAATAAACGCGCTTAAAGCTCCATATAATCTTGCGAAATTAAAACCCTTTTCATCACCTAACGCCAGCATCCCATTAAAAGTAAGATGCACATTCAATAAAATAAATAGATTCAAAAAGGAAAGTATTCTTAATACATTTATACTCTCAATATACTGTGCTCCCAAAAACAATTTGACAATTTCATTTGAAAAAAGAATAAAAAAAACTATAGCTGGAATAGATAAATAAAGAGATATATAAAATAACTTTTTTATCTTATCATATGCTTTATCTAAAAATAATATAGCTGTATTTGAAATATTTGGAAAAAAAGTAGTTATTATAGTATTTTCAAAACCAAGCCAAACATTAATCAATTTCAATGCTGCTGTATAATAACCTACAAAACTATAATCATAAAAAAAACCTAAAATAACCGTATATGAAGAGGTATAAATAAGAACATATATCTCTGATAAAAAAATAGATATGTTTCTCTTAAAATGTTCAACAACTTCTATGAATTTAGGTAAAACTAATTTTACTTTAAATTTAAATATTGTTGCCCATAATAAAAGAACACTAATTATAAATGATATACAGACATCAATAATTATAATATTCTTAAAATCTTGTTCATCTTTTACCAAAATAAAAGTTAAAATCATAAATATAAATCTTGAAATAAAACTAAAAAATGCCAAAAACTCCATTCTTTCTATACCCCTGAAAAAATGATAACTAGAAATAGCATTTTGAAAAATAGCAAAACCTGAAATAAAAAATAAGATAAAATTTGATCTAAATTTTTCAACAAAAAAAACAACTATTACAAACATCAGAAAAACAAATATTGAAAGATACAACCTAGAGAAAAATATAACAGAAAAAACTTTTGAAAGTTTTTCATTATCATCTCTTACTACAGCAATATCCTTGGGTCCTGTAATTGACATCCCAAAACTAACAAATAAAACAAAATAACCAGTGACTGCTTGAACAAAATTGATAATTCCATATTTTTCAACTCCAATAACTCTTACAATATAAGGAACTATAATCAAAGGAAATAAATAATTTAGAAAATGAGTAGTTGAGAGAGAAAAGATATTTAAAAAAATTCTATTTTTAATTATTTCTATCATTTTTAGTTATTAAATTTTTATTTCTTAAGTAAATTACAGTAACCAAAGCTACAAAAAACCAATATGGCTCCATAATTCTGACAATAATAAAAGTATTTACTCCAACTCCTTGAGCAAGCAAAGCGAATGTAGAACAAAAAACCCCAAGCCCTAATGCCCTTTCATAATAATCTTTAGAAGTATGATATACCTTAATAGATAAACCAACAACAGAAAAAATTAACCAAAAAAAAGATAAAAAACCAACAATTCCGCTTTCTCCCAAAAGTAAAGCATATTGATTGTCTCCTAACCCTATTCCTGTTACTCCCTTTCCAAAAATAGGATAATATGGAACTACATTTAATATAACATTTTCAATACTTTTATATCTTGCGTAAGCAGAATCTTCAAGCATTATAACCCCAAAAGGTGTTAAAACTGGATTAACAGCTTCTTCACCTTCATAAGTATATTTAATTCTATCTCTTACTTTTTTTCCGATTCCAGGTAAAAATAATGAGAACATAATCGAAAAAATAGTTAACCAAATAAAAAACAATTTTCTTTTTTGAACAAAAAATAAAAAAAATAAAAAACCTACCAACATCCCATAATAACTAGCTCTTGAAAATGTTAAAAGAAAAGAAATATACAAAGCAATAATAATAACAAAAAATACAATTCTAGTTTTCAAATTTTTTATTTCAGACAATAAACTAATTATAAAAAACGACCATATAAGATAATACCCTCCCAATGATGCGGGCTCAGATTCTTCTGGCTTATCTAAAGGAGCTTCAAATGGAGCTGTTGTTCTTATAAAATCTCCCTGTGAATTAAAGTAATAATAAAATGAGTAAATTATTACTATAAAAAGAACTATAAAAGCATGATTAATAAATTTTCTTAAATTATTTTCATTATATAGAATATTTACGGAAAGAATGTAAAGAATAAAATATTCACTATATTTTAACACATAAAAAAAAGCTTTTTTCAAAAAAATATCACCTCTTAATACACCTAAAAAAGTAGAAATGAAGTAAGAAGACGTATAAACAACAAGTGGTATAATAATTGGTGTTTTTATTATAAAAGCTCTAGATTTGAAAAGTGAACTTCTAACAAGCCATGAAACAAATATTATAATTAAAAATATATCATCATATCTAATTACAACATTTCTCCCAGGAATTTCAGCTAAACTTATTTCTGGTGATAAAAGCATGGAATATATAAGAAAAATAATAGATTTAATTGGATAGTTAAAAGAAATAAAAACTAACAGCATTGATATAAATGCCAAAGTAATACTATGTAAATCAGTTCCAATATTGAGAATATATTTAACTAAAAATATAGCAACAACACAAAAAATTAGAGTAATTATGATATGCATTTTTTAGGATTTATAATCTTTATAATCTCCATAGTAAGAATATCTTGGTCCAAAATCTGTAGCCCTTATTCCATTTAAGCATATTCCTATCATCTTTGTTCCTGCTGAAGTAAGTTGTTCTTTAGCTCTTTTCAAAGCACCTCTAGCAATTTTTCCAGCTTTATAAATCATAAGTACACCATCAGTATGATGAGCTATTATAATACTATCAACAAAAAGCAAAACGGGCGGCCCATCAAAAATTATCAAATCAAATCTACTTTTTAATTCTTCTATTAAATCTTTCCAATTAGCATTATTAAGCAAATCTATTATATTATAAGGCTGAATACCACTTGTAATAATCTTTATATTATCAATACCTGCAAACTTAGAAACAAATGAAGAGCCAAGTCCATATATAAAATCACCAACATCTTTAATAGCCTCATCTATTGTAATTTTGCCACTTAAAATTTCAGAAAGTCCTCCGATTCTATTTATATTAAAAACCTCATGGACTATTGGTCTTCTTAAATCCGCTTCTATGAAAAGCGTTCTAAGACCTGATAGTGCAGCAGCAAATGAAAGATTAAGAGCTGTTAATGTTTTTCCTTCTGCTGCGCCAGATGAGCTTACAACAATACTAATAGGTGGTTTCTTAGCTAATGAAGCAAATATATTTGTTCTTAGAGTATGATATGATTCAATAATATTACCTTGAGAGGATCTATTAAATATTAAGGCAGTTCTAAATCCCTCTATGCTAAATCTTTCTTTTCTAAATAAAGATGTAAACCAGTTATCTTTCATATTACTAGAAGATATATAAGGTATTATTCCTACAACAGGTGATTTTATAAAATCTTCAATCTCTTCAATAGTAGTAATAGAAACATCAAGATTCTCTAAAATAAAAACAATTATAAAACCAAGAAAAAGACCAATTAAAACACCTATACTTACATTCAATTTTGTATTAGGCAAAACTGGATTAGTATTTACTACTGGTGGATTTATTATTGTTATAAAAGAAACAATAGATGAAAGTCCAAGTTTTGCTTCTTCATACTGTTTGGTTATAGTAGTATAGAGTTCTTCTTGTAGCTTTATCTCTCTGTTAATTCTCAAAAGTTCAAGTTCTTGAGAAGGCAATTCTTTTAATCTTTTATTTAGTGCTTCTATCTTCTTATCTATTAAAATCACATCAGGATGGCTTAATGTATACTTTTCAAGAAGCTCCTTTCTCTTTATCTCAAACTCAGCTATTTGATCAGTTATTAATCCACCAGTCCCAGATGTTGGGTTTTTTTGAATGTATTCTTTTTTTTGTCTTTCTAAACTCCTAAGTTTATCTTCTATTTCTATTTTTCTTTGAAGTATATCATTAAAGGTTTTTTTTGCCTGAGTGCTTTTTTGCTCAAGATCGTATTCTTTATAAGCATCTATTATAGCACTAACTATATCATATGCTTTATAAGGATTTGAAGCATAAGCAGTTATCGAAATAAGGTTTGTATCTGCTACTCTTTCAACTTTATAAGATGACACTATTAAAGAAGCTGCTTTAATAATATCTACATCAGAATTTTGAAAATCAACAAGTTTTAATTTAATAGCTGCTTTCTTAGCAACCTCTAAAGAAGATATAACTTTTATTTCTGTACTTACAGCTCCCCATGGATCAATATCCATAATATCTGAACCAGGAATTTGCGTGTAAATTTTTGGAGGTTGTATTTTTATCACAGCTTGAGAAGAATATACATATGGAGAAAGTTTAGTATATACATAAGATGCTATAACCGATGTGACAAAAACGAAAATAAAAGCATATTTTCTTCTGTTAAGTATTCTCCAATAATCATAAAGGCTTAATCCTTCTCCATTCATAAAAATTAATTCTATTTAGTAAAAATCACTCCAATACTTATAAAAAAAGTCGTAAGCATTATCCAAGGAACAAGATTATCACTTATCCACTTACTTTTAGATGTAAACTTTTGTTTTGGAATATATACTATGTCTCCTGCTTGAAGTGTTGGAACTTTTTCTGGCTTTACTTTAAAAAAATCATCTATAGAAACATTTATAACTACATCAGAAAAACTCCCTTTTTCATCTTTTATTTTTCGATATATTTTTATATTTTTTGTATCCGCATAATCTCCTAACCCACCTGCTTGAGCGATAAGTTCAAGAATATTCATATTCTCCCAATACTGATAATATCCACTTTTTTGAATAGATCCTATTACAGCAACTCTATAAGAAGAAAACATCTTTATACTTATAGTAACCTTCGGATTAGAAACATATCTTGATAGCTTTTCTGTTAATATTCTTTCTATCTCTGCCGATGTAAGCCCAGTCACTTTAACATTCCCAATAAGAGGTAAGTCAATACTACCATCTGGTGATACTGTAACATCTCTAGAAAACTCTGTTGCAGGATATATATTAATACTTAAAATATCACCTGCTGATATCTTATAATATGATAATATATTTGTTTCGCCAAATATATTAGATAATGAAAAACACTGTAACAAAAAAAATATTACTATTTTTTTAAAATATGTCATACCTTAATTTTACATAATTTTACTTTCTACTTTTAGATGTAATTAAAGTTTTTATAATTGCCTTTAATTCATTTATCTCATCTCTCAAATCACTTCCAAATCCTTGTTTTGAAATTAACTGATGTTCTTTCATAAGATAATTTATCTTGGATTCTATTTTTTCAATGCGTTCTAAAATACCAGTAGGCATTGATGCTTTAACTGAAACTGTTAACACATAACGATAAAAAGTTATAAAAATAATTACTGAGGAAAGTATAAATGAAAAAATACCAGCAAAGATAATATAATCGGTAGATGAAATTAGTCCTATTAGTATTACTATTACTGAAACAATCATAAAAAAAATCAGTGTTTCTTTATTTTCACTCCATGCAACATTATATGTAGAAAGATTTTTTCTTTCATCTTTGAATTCTATATTTTGTTTCGAATAGTAATTCTCTATATTTTTACTATCTGAAAGTTCAATTTTTTTCTCTACATCCTTTAAATTGATATTTTTCTCTAAACCAAAATCATATAATGTTTCTTTTTTAAGTTCTTCTAATATTTTTTCTAATTCTTCACTCATTCTCTTCATCCTCTTTGACACCAATTCTTTTTATTATAGCATCAATTTTTTTCTCCTTCTCATCTAACTCTTTTTTTCTTAAATCTAAATCCTCTTTTAACTTCTCAAATGCTTTTATTAATTCTTTTTTCTTTTGATTATATTCTTCTTCAAGTTTCTTTTCTTTTATTTTCAACTCATTAATTCTTTTTTCATACTCAATTTCATATTTATTCCTTAAATCATCAAGTTCTCTACTTTTTTCATTCCATTTTTTAAACATATTTTCTTCTCTAATTCTTAACTCATCGTATAACTGATGAGTTTTTTTTGAATATTCAGCAATAAGTTTTGCTCTCTCAGATGATAATTCCATCATTTTATTTTCTATAGAATTTTGAAGCTCTTCAATGTTTTTTTTAAGATATATATTTTCTTGAATTAATGATGATTTCTCTTTTTCTATATCCGTCAAGTTATCTTCAAGTTCCTTTATTTTTTTATTCAACTTATCTATTTTTTGAGAATATTTTTTTTCTATATCCTCTATTTTCTCTTTAAATTCTCTTTCTTTTTCCATAACGATTTCATCATATGAACCAGCTGAATTTTCAAGTTGTTCAATTATGGCTGTCATTTCAACCGCAGCTGGATTTCTTTCATTCCAAAGTCTTTTAGAAAATTCAATTAATTTTTGATACAAATCCCATGACATACATCTTATTTTATTCATTTAATCTCTCCTCTATATTTATTTATAGCTTTAATTAATTCTAATCTAAGTTTTTCTATTTCTGACTCCTTTTTAGCATACTCTCTTTCAAGATACAATCTTTCATCATTAAGTTCTTTTTCTTTTTTCGCAAGCTCAGCTTTTTTTTGTGCTATTTCATCTTCATACATTTTTATTTTATTAGAAATCATCGTTTCATTTTCTAATGAAATTCTTTTTAATTCTAATATCAACTCATCTTTTTCTTTAAGTTTCTCTTCCAAAGTGTTTATAAATAATTTTATACTATTAAATTTCTTTTCCCATTCTTTAGATACTTTTTCTCTTTCTTGAAATATTAACTCCTCTACATTATCTTTTTGATTCTGAAATTCAAATATTATTTTATTTTTCTCTTCAATCAATAAATCTATTTTTGCTTTTAACTGAGAAACTTGTACAGATATCTCTTCTTTTTCTTTAATAGCATTAGTTAATTTTTCCTCATAATCAAGTTTTAATTTATTTATCTGTTCAACTAATTTATCCTTTTCCATATTAAATTTAGAAGTTTCATTTTTATACATTTCTATCTCCATTTCTTTCTCTTTTATTATTTTTTCCATTATTTGAAGATTATTAGCTTTATAATTTTCAAATTCTAATTTCAAATTTATATATTCATTCTTATATTTTGAAGCTTCAGATTGAAACTTTGAAATTTCTTGAATCAGTTGATTTTTAACATTTAAGAGTTCTTTTATTTGTTCTTCATATTTCCTAGAAGTCATTAATTGAGACTCTTCTATCATCTGCTTATAACGTTTTTCTATCTCTGTGACATCACTGTTTATTTTCTGCAAGCTTAGTAATTTAACATTCTCTACTTCCATAATAAGTTTTTGGTTTTCACTTATCAGTTTCTCTATTTCCTTTTCTTTTTCTTCTATACGTATTGAAAAACTTTTTATTCTATCAATATATTTTTTAATTTCATCAGCATAATAATCTTCCTTCTCTTTTATAATTGCATTGTATCTATCTTCAATAAGCTTTTTTTCAAGCTCAAAGTTTTTCATAAAATCACTTCTAAATCTCTCAATTTCATTATTTAACTTAATAGATTCTTCCTGATAAATACTTTTTATTTGTTCATTTAATTCTGTAATTAAAGTTTTATATTTATCAGTTTCTTTTTCCATGTTTTTTAATTTTTCTTCAAATCTCTGAGACATTTCGTTAATTTTCTTTTGATATTCTTCTTCTTTAATCTTTAAAATATTATCATATTCACTCTTAATATCTATCAACTTTTTTTCATAAGATTCTGTAATATTTATTTTTTCTAATTCAAATATTTTCTTCACTTCTTCCATCTTCAACATAAAATCATAAGTTATTTTTTCAATATCTTTCATATTTTTAGATAATAGATTTGCATTTTCTTGATGGAGTAAATCTATTGTTTTTTTATAATTATTTTCCTTTTCAGAAATAATTTGTTTTAATTTATTGATATCTTGAGAATACTCATTTATTTGATAAACATAATACTCCTCCACTTCCTTGATTCTTGACAAATAATATTTCTCAAGTTCAGAAATCTTTTTATCTTTTTCATTTATTATATTCATATAACGCAATTCAATATCTTTGATTCTATCAGAAATTTCATTTTCAAATCTACTTTTAAAATCTTTTTCAATATCAACCATTTTATTTTTATATTCTTCTTCTATTTTCCTAATCTCAGCTTTATAATACTCCTCTAAACTCCTCTTCACATTTTCAAATTCATCCTCCATCCTCCTCTTCTCATCTTTAACCCTCTCCACCTCTTCTATATACCTACCTACTACCTTCTCATATTCTGTATCCTTCT
>JANZZP010000010.1 GCA_026419335.1 Elusimicrobiales bacterium
TGTGATTGACTTTTCAAAATGTACTTTATGTAGTGCATGTGTAGGGGTTTGTCCTGTAAAAGCTATAGCTATACATAGAGATATATCCAAAAAGGATTTTTCTTCATATAAGGATGTTTGGGTTTTCATTGAATTTTCTGATACTTCAGAACCAAAACAGCATGGTGAGATAAAAAAAGTTTCATTTGAGCTTTTATCCGAGGGAAGAAAGCTTGCTGATAAGTTAAAACAAAGATTATGTGCAGTAGTGTTAACTGATAAAAATAGAAATTATGAGAAAATTGTGTCTGAGTATGGTTGTGATGTGATGTATTTAGTAGAAAATGAAGAATTTTTACCTTATGATAGTGATATTTATGCAACTGCAATTATTGCATTAGTGAATAAATATAAGCCATCTATTTTCCTTTTCGGAGCAACTTATAAAGGGCGTGAACTTGCTCCAAAAATTGCAACACAACTTTATGTTGGGCTTACTGCTGATTGTACTGGTCTTGATATAAATTCAAATGGTCTTTTGGTTCAATCTCGACCGGCATTTGGTGGTAATATTATGGCAGATATACTTTCACCTAACTCAAGGCCACAAATGGCAACAGTTAGACCTAATGTAATGAGAATTTCAAAAACTTCATCAAGTTTGGTTGAAATTATAAAGGAAGAAATAAGGATAGATAAAAGTATAAGGAAGATAAGAATTATTTCAAGGCATAAAGAAGAGGTTAAAAGTGGAATAAAGCTTGAAAATGCAGAAATCATAGTTTCAGGAGGAAGGGGACTTAAAACAAAGGATAGATTTAAAATACTTCATGAACTAGCTTCTCTTTTAGGAGGAACAGTTGGAGCTTCAAGAGCTGCTGTTGATAGTGGATTTATAGATAAAAAACATCAGGTTGGACAAAGTGGCACAACAGTATCTCCACGTCTATATCTTTCTTTTGGAATATCTGGCGCAGTTCAACATCTTGTTGGAATGAGAAATTCTGATGTAATTATTGCTATAAATAAAGACCCAAATGCTATGATATTTAGTGTAGCAAAATATGCTATAGTTGGTGATGCTTATGATATTGCAAAAAAACTTGTAGAAAAGTTAAAAGAAATTCGAACTTAGAAAAGATCACATTTATAGGGGTTTAAATGAGTACAATTTTTAAAAAATTTTTTAATTCTGTTTTGATTTTGAGTTTTTTCCCGATAGTATCTGTTTTAATTATAATATTTTACTTTCAACAGATATCGAAGAAAGAGATAATATACAACTATCAAAAGTTATGTGATTCTTTTGCTATGATTTCTTACGAAAATATAAATAATTTTGCGAAAAGATTAGAATATATAAGTTATTTGAAAAGTATTTATTTAGATGATGAAAAATTCTTCAATTTTATTAGAGATAAATATTCCGAAATAATATTTGTAGCAATATTAGATAAAAATGGTATAGAAATAAAAAGAAAATCTTATATTGAACTTGGAAGAAGTATACCTATTGTTGATATATCAAAAGAAACCTATTTTAATGAACTTAAAAAAGACAAGAATGGAGTGATTGGTGATTTTGCTATAAGAGCAGGACTCCCACTTGCAACAGTTGTTTATCCAATTCAAGATGGTTTTATTTACAGTATTATAAATCTAAGAGATTTTTTTGCAAATATATATCTTACTAGGATAGGAGAAACTGGATTTGTTTTTTATATATCTGATGAGGGGAAAATACTTGGGAATGTAGACGTTAAACTTAAACAAAAAGATATTTTCAAAATTATATCCTCGGAATGGGGTAACCTTGTAATCCAAATTGGGAATAATAAATATTTATTTGTTTACAGAAAACTTAGTAGTTTTGATATTTATGTAGTAATTGCTCAAAAATATAGAGAAGTTTTTAGAAATGTAAATATTCTTTTTTATTGGATGCTTTTTATATTATTTTTAGTTTTGACTGTAAGTTATTTTATCTCGTATTTTTCAGCAAAAAAATTAACAGATCCTATAACTGCTGTTGTTGAGCAAAGCTACAAAGTGTCTGAAGGAGATTTTTCTGGCAGTGTAGATGTAAAGAGTGATATAAAAGAAATGAATACTCTTATAGGTGTTTTTAATAAAATGATTTCTAAGTTAAAGGAATATGAAAATATTCAGATAGAGAAAATAATGGATGAGCGTGAGAAATTAAATACAATTATGCAGAATATAAAAAATGGAGTAGCTTTAACGAAAATTTCAGGAGAACCTATATATATGAATGAAGCTTGTTTGTTTATTATTTCTGAAGGACAAGCAAGAGATTTTTTTCATCAACTAGTAAATAAAACATCTTATGAAAGGTCTAAGGTTTTTGAAAAAAACTCTAAATATTACGAATTTACATATGATATAATTAAACTTCAAAGAGATTTTCCCATGTTACTTTTTGTTATAGAAGATGTCACAGCTGAGGTTAACATATATAAAGCCAAGGAAGAAGTATTTAGATCTATTGTCCATGATGTTAGAACTCCACTCCTCAATATGCAAGGTTATATTAAACTTTTATCTTATGATGCTAATGAAAAAACGAGAAAATATTTGTCTGGACTTGAAAATGAAAGCTTAATAATTTTTAGAATGCTTGAAAATATTCTTGATATGGCAAGAATTGAAAATAAAACAATATCATTAAATCGCTCTAAGATTGATATAGTTAAATTTATAGAGAAAATTTCAGAGAGATTTTTAGTAAGAGCAGAATTTAAAAACATAAAATTTAACTTTTTTAAAAATATTGAAACTACTTTTGTAGAAATAGATGAGGAGCTTTTTCAAAGAGCTTTAGATAATGTTATTTCTAATGCATTTAAATATACTCCTTCAGGTGGGAGTGTGGTGATAGAAATAGAAAAATTAGATAATAAAATTAATATATATGTTAAAGATACCGGTAAAGGTATTGAAAAGGATAAAATAAAAACGCTTTTTGAAAAGTTTAGAAGTTTTTCAAAAGATGGTTTTGGACTTGGACTTCAAATTACCAAAGCAATAATAGATATGCATGATGGGAGTATTAAAATTAATTCAGAGGAAGGTAAAGGAACTACTGTTATTATTTCAATTAATGAGGTTAAATAAATTTTATGTTTAAGAAAGAATATAGGTATGTATATATAACATCTATCTTTATTACCATATTTTTCTTTCTTTTTTATTTTTTAGATTTTGTTCTGGATAGTGGACTTGCTTTATCTAGCTTTGAAAAAAAGTGGTTTGATTTTAAAATAAACTACAATATTGTTGGAAAATTTTTAGGTTTGGTTCCTAAGAAGGCTGATGATAGGATAATAATTGTCGGCATAGATGAATCTACAATTGAAAAATATGGTTGGCCATTCCAAAGAAAATATTATGCATATGCCATAGAAAAGCTTAATAGTTATGGTGTTAAGGTTATCGCATTTGATGTATTATTTGTAGATCAGGATAGGGCGAATCTTTTGAGTGATAAAATTTTTGTTAATACTGTATCAAAGTATAATAATATAATTTTGGGAGTTTCACTAAGCGATAATTTGGATGTGAAACTCCCTTTTAAAGAATTACATCTTTCCTCAAAACATTTTGGTAGTATATTTTCTGGAAATATTATAGATTATGATGGAAATATAAGAAAAATTTATCCTTTTTTGCCTGAAATTGTCTATAAAGATACAATTAAAAAATATATATATGGAGATCTATGTCCTCATTGTGATGATGAGTTAAAAAATATTAGTGTGCCTACTCTTGGCATGATGGCTTATATAAAGTATATGGATTATAATTTAAAAGAAATTGCTAGAATTTGGAGAGATAAAAAATTTTATTTTAATTTTAGAAAGTCAAGGAAAATAGATGATGAAACTTCTTTAACAACAATGTATAACTATTTTTCCATTAAAGATATTATTGAAGATAATATCAGTTATGAAAAAAAGAAGAAGTTTAATGGCTCCGTAGTTTTTATCGGTTCTATTGCTCAGGGAGCATATGATCATTATTCTACTCCTCTACATCCTCATACACCTGGAGTAGAAATTCATGCTCTGTGTTTTGATAATATGATCAATAATGATTATCTTAGAGATGTGCCATGGTATGTTAATATTATAATGATTATATTTTTTATCTGGTTGCCTGTTGTTTTGATTAGGAAATCTGTGATAAAACTTACTATTTATAACTTTATACTAATAATTTTAATTCTGTTGCTTTCTGTTTGGTTAGTTAAATATAATATAAACCAGTATTTTATAATTTTTTCATTTCCAAATTTAGTGAGTTTTGTATATATTGTTGCTTATAAATCTATAGTTGAAGATAGACAAAAAAGATGGATAAAAAATACATTTTCTCAATACTTATCTCCTGAAGTCGTTGATATTATTGTTAAAGACCCATCAAAACTTAGGCTTGGTGGAGAGAGGAGAGATTTGACTGTTCTTTTTATGGATATAGCTGGATTTACTTCTATGAGTGAGAAAATGACTCCAGAGGATGTTACTAATATTTTAAATTTTTATCTTTCATCTTTAAGTGATATTATTCTTGAAGAAAAAGGAGTTATAGATAAATACATTGGTGATTGTATAATGGCTTTTTGGAATGCTCCTCTTGATGTAGAAAAGCATAGATTAAAAGCTGTAAAATCTGCTATAAAGTGTATAAGAAAAATAGATGAACTAAATTTAGCAAGTAATATTCAAAATATTAAGGTTAGAATAGGAATAAATAGTGGTTATGCTGTTGTTGGTAATATGGGTTCCAATAGAAGGTTTTCATATACTGTTTTAGGTGATACAGTTAATCTTGCCTCTAGACTTGAAGGAGCGAATAAGTTTTTTGGCACTTCTATAATGGTGAGTTATAATATTTTTGATGCTACTAAAAATGAAGTTGTTTTTAAATATATTGGTAATATTTTAGTCCCTGGCAAAACTGAAACGGTAGAGGTCTATGAACCTTATAAGTTAATAGATGAAATGACTGATAGAGATAAAGAATTTATAAAAATGTATGAAAATGGTATAAAATATTTTTATGAAAAAAATTATCGAAAAGCGATTGAATATTTTAATAAATCACTGGAGATAATTAATGATGATTCTCTTGCTCTTTTTTATCTTAATCTTACAAATTCAATTTATAATGGAAAAGAAGAGTTTAATGGAGTTTTTAATATAAGGAGTAAATAATGGATATATTTTGGAGATTATTGCTTTCACATCTTTTATCAGATTTTACTCTTCAAACTAACTGGATAAATAAAATGAAGAGAGAAAAAATTACGGGGGTTATTATTCACGTTCTCATACATTTAATTGTAACTTATACACTTTTGTTCCCTTATCTTTCAAGTGTATGGTTTAATTTAAAAGGTATTTTTCAATTTAAAGGATATTTAATGCTTCTTTTAATATGTATGTTTCATTTTGCAGTAGATCAATTGAGAATATATATTATAAAAAATAATATTTACCCAGATAATACTATTAGTTTTTTGGTTGATCAGCTTTTCCATCTATATTTTATATTTATATTTACTCCATTTAATAATGTCCCTATTAATTTTGCAGGAGAAAAGGTGGTAATGATTTTTTCTTTTCTTGTTTTAGTAAGTCATACCACTACGATATTAATATATTATATTGAAAAAGATTTAAATGATACATTGTTTCCAAGCTTTGATCAAAAATATTTTATGATATTTGAACGTATTATATTGTTTGGGTTTATGCTTATTGAAAATAAAATAGGATGGGTACTGATTATTCTTTGGATATTACAACTTTATTATATGAAGATAAAGAAAATTATAGATATAAGTAATATAAATTTTTATTTTAGTGTTATAATTTCTTTTATCTTTGGTATAATAGCAAGATATTATTTATAAGGATATTTAAATGGGAAAACTTGTAATAAAAAAAGGAGATATAACTTTGGAAGAGGTTGATGCTATAGTAAATGCTGCAAATTCAAAGTTAGCTGGTGGTGGAGGGGTTGATGGAGCAATCCATAAAGCTGCAGGACCAAAGTTGAGTGAAAAATGTAGGGAAATAATATCCAAAATAGGATATCTGGAACCAGGAGGTGTAGTAATTACTCCTTCCTATAATATAAAAACTGTAAAATATATAATCCATACTGTTGGCCCTATTTGGAGGGATGGAAAAAGTGGTGAAGAGGATATTTTAAGAAAAGCTTATGCAAATTGTCTTTTGATTGCTCGTCAAAACTCTATTAAAACTATATCTTTTCCATCTATTTCAACCGGTGCTTATAGCTATCCTATTGAAAAAGCTGCTCATGTGGCTATAGATGTATTAAAGAAACATATTAAGTTTTTTGAAGAAATAAGAATGGTCCTTTTTTCAGATAATGATTATATAATTTATGAAAAAGTGTATCAAGATGAATAAAAATACTTTGATAGATGATGTAAGATTTATTATTGTTGATGTTGAAACAACTGGACTTAATCCTTTAAAAGATAGAATATGTGAAATAGCTTTTATTGAAATAAAAGGGTTGAAAGAAAACGCAAGATTCTCTTCTCTTATAAACCCAACTATTTCTATACCACCTAGTGTTACTTCTATTCATGGTATATCTGATGATGACGTAAAGGAAGCTCCATATTTTTTTGAGATATCTAATAAACTTATCGAAACTTTTTATGATTCTGTAATTGTAGGGCATAATATAAAATTTGATTTTGATTTTATTGATAATGAATTAAGAAGAATTGGACTTAAAATGCCTGAAATATATATGATAGATACTCTTATCCTTTCAAAAAAATTTTTGACAAATACTATTAATAATAAACTAAAAAACGTTGCGATGAGTATCAATCTCTATTCAGATAACTGGCATAGAGCTTTAAATGATGTTGAAATAACGAAAGATATATTCATTTATTTTATTACTATGTTTATTAAGGAAAAAAATTTAAAAACACTCAATGATTTAATTGAAATTTCTAAATGAAGATGGAGGTATAGATGAGAATAGATTTGCCATATTCTTTTTCAATAGAGGAAGTGCCGCATATAATTAGTATCTCAAATAAGTATTTATTATCTAATGATGCTAAAGAAAAAATAAAAAAGGTAAGAAAGGAATTAAAGAAACTTATAGATAAGGATGATGTGATGTATGGTATAAATACTGGATTCGGGGAACTAGCAAGTAAAACTATATCTAAGGAAGATTTAAAAACTTTGCAGATTAATCTTATAAGAAGTCATGCTTGTGGAGTTGGTGAACCATTGAGTGATGAAGAGGCAAGATTAGTTATGTTTATAAGAGCAAATGAATTATCGAGAGGGTTAAGTGGTGTAAGACCTGTTGTTATAGAGACATTGTGTGAGTTTTTAAATAAAGGAATCATTCCTTATATTCCTAATAAAGGTTCTGTTGGAGCTAGTGGTGATTTAGCGCCAAGTTCCCATATGGCTTTAACGCTCTGTGGTGAGGGATTTGCTAAGTTTGTTGGCGAGGATAGGTGGCAGCCTTCTTTAAAAATTCTAAAAAAAGCATCTATAAAACCTTTAGTATTAGAGGAAAAAGAAGGGCTTGCTCTTATTAATGGTACACAGGTTACTAGCGCTATGGGTTCTTTTGCTCTATATAAAGCACTTAATGTTTTTCAAACATCTATAATAGCTGGTGCTATTACGACAGATGCCCTTAAAGGAACACCTCGTGCTTTTAATAAAAAAATATCTATTGCGAAACCTTATAAGGGACAGATTTATGTGGCTGAAAAACTTTCAAAGATGCTTGAAGGAAGTCAAATCAGAGAGTCTCACAGGATTAATGATTCAAGAGTTCAAGATCCATATTCAATTAGGTGTATGCCTCAGGTTATGGGGGCTGTGTGTGATTGGTTATATAAAGCTTGTGATAGTGTTGAAATAGAGTTTAGAAGTGTTACTGATAATCCACTAGTTTTTTGGGATGATAAAAAGATAGAAGTAATTTCAGGTGGAAATTTTCATGCTCAATCTCTTGCTTTAGCTTTTGATATAGCTGCAATAGCTATGTCTGTAAATGCTGCTATGTCAGAAAGAAGAATAGCTCAACTTGTTAGTGATTTTAAAGTTCTTCCACCTTTTTTAGCCAAAAATCCAGGTATTGAAAGTGGATTTATGATAGCACATGTTACTGCTGCTGCTTTGTGTAATGAAAACAATATACTTTCACATCCTGCTTCTGTTTTTTCACTGCCAACTTCAGCAAATAAAGAGGATTTTGTATCTATGGGTACGAATGCTGCTATAAAACTAAAAAATATTGTCTTTAATACATCAAGAGTTATAGCCATTGAACTTATAGCAGGAAGTAGGGCAATAGAGTACCATAGACCTCTTTTGACATCTCCTTATCTTGAAAAAATAATAAAAGCTGTTAAAAATATTACAGGAGATATTTCTGGTGATATGGAACTTTCTACAAGAATAGAAAGTGTTGCAATTTCTATTTTGGATGGTGATTTTTTAAAATTATAATTTAGGGAGGTTTATATGGTTGTTAAAGCTCCAAGAGGGAACAAATTAACATGTAAAGGTTGGGAACAAGAAGCTGCAATGAGAATGCTTATGAATAATTTAGATCCTGAAGTAGCTGAAAAACCTCAAGATTTAATTGTTTATGGAGGAAGAGGTAAGGCAGCAAGAAACTGGGATTGTTTTAAAGCAATAGTAAGGTCGTTAAAAGAACTTAAGGATGATGAAACCCTTTTAGTTCAATCTGGTAAACCTACTGGTGTTGTAAAAACTCACGAATATGCTCCAAGGGTTTTAATAGCAAACTCAAATTTAGTTGGCAACTGGGCTAAATGGGAAGTATTTGATGAGCTTGAAAAAAAGGGTTTGATTATGTATGGTCAGATGACAGCTGGTTCTTGGATATATATAGGAACTCAAGGTATACTTCAAGGGACTTATGAAACATTTGCAGCTTGTGCAAAAAAGCATTTTAATTCAGATTTAACAGGTAAATTAGTTGTAAGTGGTGGGCTTGGGGGTATGGGTGGTGCTCAACCTCTTGCAATAACTATGAATAATGGGGTTGGTATTGTTATTGAGATTGACCCTTCTAGAATTCAAAAAAGGCTAAAAACTGGATATCTTGATACAATGACTGAAAATCTTGATGAAGCATTAGAAATAGCAAACAAATATTTAAGAGAAAAAAAACCAATTTCAATTGGACTTCTTGGTAATTGTGCCGAAATACTTCCTGAAATGTTTAAAAGGAGTGTAAAGATAGATGTATTGACTGATCAGACGTCTGCTCATGACCCTTTAAATGGATATATTCCTGCTAATATGAGTTTAGATGAAGCTGAAAAATTGAGAAAGGAAAATCCAAATGAATATATAGAAAGAGCGTTAGATTCTATTGCAAAACATGTAGAAGCAATGCTTAATTTTATGAAAAAAGGTACAGTTGTTTTTGATTATGGTAATAATATAAGAACAATGGCTTATAAACGTGGAGTTAAGGATGCTTACTTATTTCCAGGTTTTGTTCCAGCTTATATAAGGGATTTATTTTGTGAAGGGAAAGGACCTTTTAGATGGGTTGCTTTAAGTGGAAATCCAACAGATATTTATTTTACTGATAAACTTGCAATTGAAACATTTCCTAAAAACGAAAGTATGGTAAGATGGATAAAAATGGCTTCTAAAAAAGTACATTTTCAAGGGCTTCCAGCAAGAATATGTTGGCTTGGTTATGGTGAAAGACATATCCTTGGAATGAAATTTAATGAGATGGTTAAGAAAGGAAAAATATCTGCTCCTATTGTAATAGGTAGAGACCATCTTGATTCTGGCTCTGTTGCAAGTCCTTATAGAGAAACTGAAGCTATGAAGGATGGTTCTGATGCTATAGCAGACTGGCCTATATTAAATGCTTTATTAAATACTGCAAGTGGAGCTAGTTGGGTTAGTTTCCATCACGGTGGTGGAGTTGGTATAGGATATTCACTTCACGCAGGGCAAGTTATTGTTTGTGATGGTTCAAAAAAAATGTCTCAAAGAATAGAAAGAGTACTTACAAATGATCCTTTAATGGGTGTGTTAAGGCATGCAGATGCTGGTTATGAGAGAGCATTAAAATTTGCAAAAAAGAATAAGATTAAAATTCCAATGAAAAATTAGATTTTTAATACTGACTTAAATTTCCAATTTTTCTAGATAACTCAATTGATTTTTTAAATAGATAAATAGATAAAGGAGTTAATATAGAACAAAAAATAATTAGTATATACATTTCACTTAATGAAAATATGGATTTTTTTAAATTGACTATTTTTTGAGCTGCTGAGATTGAATGTGTCATGGGGAATAAGCTAGATATAGTTGAGATTTTACCTAAAATCTCAATAGGTACATATACCCCGCATAATAAGGATTCAACTGTACCAACGAAAAATGATATTATGTTTCCTCTTTTAAATAATATTATAAAAGAAGCACCTATAAAATGTATTGATGAGAAAACTATTGAGGAAATAAAGATAAGTATAAAAAAATCCAAAAACAGTATATTTAATTTCATTAAACCTGTGAAATAAATGAATAGTAAATATAATATTGCTTCTAATGTTGATATAGCAAATGAATAGAGCCATAAGGATAACATATAATGATATATATTTTTTGAATTAACAATAAACTCAAAAACTCCTGAGTTTATATCAAAATTTATATGTTGAATCAAAACAGAATTGCCGCTGGAATAATTTAGTATTAAAAAAGAGACGAATATATATTGAAAATAAGTTATATCTTGAGGTATAGAATTTGATATATATGTTTGAAAATATTTATCTATTAAAAAAAATATCAATAAACTTACAGTTAAAGAAAATATTTGAGCAATTAAAGAAAACTTATAACACAATTCTATTTTAATGTTTTTTTTAATAAATCTTAATAATTGTTCCATATTTTTAAATCAACGAAAATGTCTCCGATATCAGATAATTCATTTGGTTTGTTTGTCATGATTATAATATATTTTTGCTCTTTTATATTTTTAAGATATGATTTTATTTTATATGAAGATTCAGAGTCTATATATGTAAATGGTTCATCTAATACTATTACTTTAAAATCGTTAATTAATATTTTTAACATTACACTTTTAAGTTGATTTCCTGTTGAAAGTTCACCGAACTTTCTGTTAAGAAGTTTTTCATCAAGATTAATTATATTTGATAATTCTTTTATTTTGTTCTTATCTTTAATATTATAAAACTCTAAATTTTCATAAACACTTAACTGCCAATAAAATGTTCTTTGAAAATTTAAAAGAGCAGAAAATTTATCATATGGAAATTTCAAATAATCTATTTTATTCCCTTCAAAACTTGCATAACCTGAATCTGGAATTAAAAAACCTGAAACTATTTTTGCAAATGTAGTTTTTCCATATCCGTTTGGTGCATGTAATATATATATCTTACCTTTATTAAAGTTTATTGATAGATTTTTTATGACCTTATTCTTTTCTTTAAATAGAAAATTTTTATATGAAAAGGAAATGTTATTATATTCAAGCATTGGTATATAGATGAGTAATAAGAATTTTTAAACCTATTATTATTAAGATTAGTCCAGCAATAACTTCCATCTTTCCTTCAAGTAATGTTTTTCCTTTATAACCCAGATTTATTCCTATAATGCTCATAATAAATGATGTAAATCCGATTATTAATATTGGGATAAGTAATGATATATTAAGTAATGGAAAGGTAAATCCAATTGCAAGAGCGTCAATACTTGTTGCTATTGAAAGTATTAAAAGTGTTTGAATATTAAATGGACATTTAGTATTTTTACTACAATTTAGATCTTGAAGTTTTGTACTTTCGTATATCATTTTTATTCCAATAGAGCAAAGTAGAATAAATGCAATCCAGTGATCTGCTTTTTTCAAAGTATTTAAAAATCCAATTCCAGCGAAATATCCTATAATTGGCATTAAACTTTGAAAAAAACCAAATAAAAAAGACATCTTTATTAGATTTTTAAAATTAAAAAACCTCATTGTGCCACCACTTGATATACTTACTGCGAAACAATCAAGTGAAAGACTAAATGCTATTAAAATTATTTCAACTGTACTCATATTAAGATTTTATCATTTCTTTTTATATGTATTTGTAAAAAAATTTAATAAACTTTTATTTATGATAGTTGCAGCTCATCAGATACATTTTATGCCTGGACTTAGATATTTTTCTAAGATGCGTAATTGTGATACTTTTGTATATCTTGATGATGTTCAGTTTGTAAAAAGAGAATTTCAAAATAGAAATAGGATAAGAACTGCATC
>JANZZP010000046.1 GCA_026419335.1 Elusimicrobiales bacterium
AAAACTTTTAAAACTTCCATATATATTTTTCTATTTATTTCACCATTATTTATTGTGAAAAATACAGAATCTTCGTTTAATTTGAAATCAATTTGGGCAGTTATAATCTCATCTAAATAATCAAATGCGTATATGAAATAACTTTCTTTTTCAGTGTCTTTAATTTTTCCATATATTAGCTTTTTATTTTTATCTTGCTCTGTAAGTATATATTTTTTTATACCAGTTTCAGCCACATTTTTCAAACTTTTAATGCTAAATTTTTCTCCAAACTTGAGATAGTTATTTAATATATTATACTTCAAAAAGCTTTTAGAAGTTGAAAATGATAGGAAAACGTGGTATATCATCTTTAAACCTCCTTCATCTTTTTTTGCTCAAAAGAAATGAAACTATTTGTAAAGTTGCATATAACATCTTGTGTGCTATATTATATTTTCATAAAGTGCTCTTCCTTCATTTCTTTGCTCCGCTGCTACTGCTGCTTTGATTATTGTTGCCATTTTTAGTGTTACTAGTCACACAACTTAGAATTTCAGTAATTACGGAAACCAAAGAACTCCAGGGACAATTTACCATATTAACACCTCCTTCAAAATTTGATGATTTGCAAAAAATAATTATTTTATTCTTCATTTTCTATCAAATAATACTCCTCTATTGCCTCAATAGAATTTTTTTCAACATTATAAAAATATCCTGCAATTGGGTTTTTAAGTAGTTTTTTAACTGGATGCACATTAAATTTGCCTGAACTTTTAATTTTTTGCACAAAGTAAAAGTTGAAATTTTTATCTACTGCAATCCCAATTTTATTGTTTAAATTGTACTTTTTTAAGTATTTTTCTAGGCTTTCGGATAAAAAGTAAATTGGATAAAGTTTTTCATTAATTATTACATACAAGAATCCATCATCTGTTAAAAATACCTCATAATTAGCACCAGAGATTTCAGACGCCTTTCCATTGTAGTAAACTGGTAAAAATATTTCGAAATTCTTTTTTACTGGGTAAATTATTCCAGCAGTACTCCCAAGATTTGTAATATAATAGTCTTTTTTAGCAAGTTTTTTACTATCAACATAATTAACTTCATAATTTTTCTCCCTTTCATTAAAAGTGCTTTTATAGTCCTCATCTTTATAAGAAGTTGTAACATCACTTTTATATAAGTAGTCTTTGGAATATATGCCTTTGTATTTGTATTTTGAATAAAAATCTCTGTAACCGTAATTTGAAAACATTTTCAATTCAGATTCTTTTACCCAATTGCCTATGAGAATCGGTTCACTATTGCCCTCAACACATAAACAAATTCTAGAAAAATTTACCACGTCCTTCATCAGCGGACTATTAAATAACTTAACTATAGAATCTGAAGGTAATGACAATTCAGAGACCAATAAAGCAACTAATGAAGTATCTGAATGGACTTTCAATTTTTCTGGATCTAATGCCGCATCTAATTCCACATCCTCCTCGACACCTATAGAACTTTTAGAGTGATAACTATAAGAAGTATAAAGACTTTTATAATTTATTCCACAAACTTCATAATCTTTAATATTTTCACCCCATAAATAGATATGGTCTATTGAAAATACACCATTATGATACAAAAGAATTTCTCCGTCTCTACTTTTAATTATGAATGGGTGCGTTAAACTTTTTCTTACTCCTCCATGAGTTGCTGCACGAAAATGAATAACTAATGTGGCATCAAGAATATTATTTAAAATTCCTTTTTCGTTTAAAATATTTTTCAATTCCTCAAACGTCATTATTCCTTTTTTAGTTTCCCATTTACCAGTAGTTTCATTATAAATGGAAAACCCCACTCCATCATTATTCGAATTCCACATATTTTCCAATTCTTTCTCGTCTAGAAACGCACTTTTCTTATATACACCTATTATACACACGTTATATAAACCTCCTTTCTTTTTTTATAAAGAAATAAGATTAACATACGAAAAGGAATTTATCAAATCAGCTCTATGAGTAACTATTCCTAAAATGAATTTATTTTCCTCACTCAGCCTACTCACTATTTCAATTGCATTGTGTTCGTCTAATCTATCTAAGTATTCATCTATGAATAGTAAATCAATAAATTCGTAATTTTTATATTCTGG
>JANZZP010000088.1 GCA_026419335.1 Elusimicrobiales bacterium
AAAGCTGATGGTTTATGTTCTGGAAAAGGGGTTGTGATATGTAGAGATTATAATGAAGCTTATAATACGCTTGATAGTTTTATGAATAAACATATCTTTGGTAGTTCAGGTATGAAAGTAGTAATTGAAGAGTATCTTGAAGGAAAAGAGGCAAGTGTTTTATGTTTTGTTGATTCTAAAAGATACCTTATGTTACCAGTATCAAGGGATTATAAGAGATTATTTGATGGAAATCTTGGCCCAAATACTGGTGGTATGGGAGCAATAGCACCAATAGATCTTGACGAAAAAACTTTAAAAGAAATAGAAGAAGATATTGTTTGGAGGTTTATGGAGGCAATAATTCGTGAAAGAATAGATTATAAAGGTGTTATATATTTTGGGTTGATGTTGACAGAAGATGGACCAAAAGTTCTTGAATTTAATGTAAGATTTGGAGACCCAGAAACTCAAGCTATAATTCCTTTAATTGATGATGATTTGCTTGAAATTATTTTTGAAGTTGCTTCAGGTAATATAAGGAGAAGTCAAATTAAAGTTAAAAAACTTAAATCTATATGTGTAGTTATATCTTGTGATTCATATCCAACTTCAACTTCAAAAGATGTCGAAATATTTGGAATAAATGATATTGATAATGATGTTATTATTTTTCATGCAGGTACTAAATTTGAAAATGGTAAGTACTATACTAATGGAGGCAGAATACTTAATGTTGTAGGTTTAGATTATAGCTTTGATAAAGCAAAGGAAAAAGTTTATAGAAATATCTCAAAAATTAAATTTAATGGGATACATTATAGAAAAGATATAGGATTTTGATTTTAACTTTTTAAAAATCAGTTAAATAATTATTTTGTAAAATTTGTTTATTATGAAAGTTGTGGTTGCGATGAGTGGTGGAGTTGATTCTTCTGTCGCTTGTTTGCTTTTAAAAAAAGCTGGCTATGATGTTATAGGCATTCATTTGAGACTTTTTGATAGTAAAGGAATAAAATGTTGTGGTTCACAAGATTCAGAAGAAAAGTTTAAAAAAATATGTAATTATATAGGAGTAAGATATTATATTAAAGATGCTAGAAATATTTTTAAAGAGAGTGTAATAAAAGATTTTGTAGAATCCTATCTTAATGCTAAAACTCCAAATCCTTGTGTGGAATGCAATAGGTTTTTAAAGTTTGAATACCTTTTTAATATTTCAACCTCACTTGATGCTTCTTTTATAGCCACAGGACATTATGCTAACATTGTTAACGATAATGGGAATTATTTTATTGAAAGAGGTATAGATAAAACAAAAGATCAAAGTTATTTTTTGTATTGTATAAAAAAAGAAAACTTAAATAGAATATTATTTCCGCTTGGTAATTATCTCAAAAAAGAAGTAAAAAAAATTGCATTAGATGAAAAATTACCTCTTGATATTAATATGGAGAGCAAAGATATATGTTTTATAGGAGACAAAAGTTATTCTTATTTTTTGAAAAATAATAATTATGCTAAAAATTTAGAAGGATATATAAGAGATGTAAATGGTAAAATAGTTGGGAAACATAATGGATATTTTAATTTTACAATAGGGCAAAGAAGGAATCTTGGTGTTTCAACTGGTAGAAGAATGTATGTAGTAGATATTATACCTCAGAAAAATGAGGTTATAGTTGGTGATATAAGGGATGTATGTAAGAGAAGTTTTAGATTAAAAAAACTTAATTTTTTTACTTCACTTAAGAGTAACTCTAAACTTTATGCTCAAATACGTTATAGGCACTCTCCTTCGAAAGGAGTTTTTAGATTTATTTCTGAAAATGAAGGGGAATTTATTTTTGATATTCCGCAATTTGCTATAACATCAGGTCAGTCATGTGTTTTTTATGATGGAAACAAAGTTATAGGTGGTGGTATAATTGACAGAATTATTAACTAAGGAGTTTTTATGGCGATAAAGATAGCAGTTTTTTTTGGTGGTAAAAGTGTTGAACATGAAGTTTCAATTGAATCAGCAAAAAATGTTATTAGTAATTTAAAAAATATTAATGATTTTGAAGTCTATCCTGTTTATTGTGATTTAGAGGGAAGATGGTTTTACATTTATGAGTTTCCTGATATGTCTAAAAGTGAAAATATTATTTATGATTTTTCAAATGAATGTTTTATTTTAGAGGATATAAAAATTAAATTTGATATTTGTTTTTCTTTAATTCATGGTAATATTGGTGAGGATGGAAAACTTATAGGTTTTTTTGAAACAATATCTGTAGCTTATACTGGATGTGATACTTTTAGTTCTGCTATTTGTATGAATAAAA
>JANZZP010000017.1 GCA_026419335.1 Elusimicrobiales bacterium
CTTGGAAATTTTTATGATTTAAAAGGAAATATTTTAAAAGCTAAATATAGACAGATATCGCAGAATTCATATTTTGTAGAGGTTGAAGAAGGAGAAGAGCAAAAAGGTATGCCTGTTATATTTGCTGGAATACAGCCAGATGTTTTAAAAAACGAAAATGGGAATTTTACACTCGAGTTTAAAGAAAAAATTTTGGTTCCACGAATATCTAAAAGAATATTTTCTATATCATCAAAATATATAGTTAAAAATATAAAATCAAATTTAGAATTTTCAAAATATGATATCGGAGAGTTTATCATATTTGTTTTCGATATAAACACATTGAAAACTTATTCAACGTTTGAAATGTATATATCTATCGAGTTAGAAAATAAGAACCAATGAATAATAAAAAACATATTCCAATAAATAAGTGGATAGAAGAGGAAAGGCCAAGAGAAATGCTTTTTAAAAAAGGAGCTGAAAATCTTTCTCTTGCAAGTCTTTTGGCAATAATAATTAGAACAGGCACAAAAGGAAAATCAGCTCAGGACATAGCATTAGAACTTTTAAATAGATTTGGCTCACTTAGAGAAATAGATAAAATGTCTTTTAAAGAACTTGCAGAGATAAAAGGTATAGGTTTTTCAAAAGCTGCTCAAATAAAAGCTGCTTTTGAATTAGGGAAAAGATTTTTAAACGAACAAAGCAGAAATATTAAAAAAATAAAATCTCCTGATGATGCTGTTGAATATATTTTTGAAACACAAGGAATATATTTAAGAGATAAAGATAATGAATATTTTTATGTTCTTTTTTTAAATACTAAAAACGCTCCAATTGATATGATTATGATAAGTAAAGGTTCATCAAATGCTACTGTTGTAGATGCTAAAGAGATTGTTAAACACGCTTCACTAAAAAATGCTTCAGGTGTTATACTTATTCATAATCATCCTTCGGGTGATACTATGCCATCGAAAAATGATATAGAATTAACTAAAAAGATAAAATCTGCTTTAGAACTTGTAAATGTGAAAGTTATTGACCATATAATCATAGGTAAGGATAAACATGAATGCTTTAGCTTTACAGAAAATGGAATTATATAAAAGGGGAGGTAATTATGGAAAAATTCAGAAAGATAGATGAATATTGGAGAGCAGCAAACTATATTGCTTGTGGAATGATATATCTTAGAGAAAATCCTGTTTTAAAAGAACCATTAAAAAAAGAACATATAAAAGATAGATTGTTAGGGCATTGGGGAGCAAGTCCACAGATAAGTTTTTCATATATACATACTAATGAGATGATAAAAAAATATAATTCCGATTGTCTGTTTGTAGTGGGCCCCGGGCATGGAGCTCCAGGTTATATTGCACCAATATATCTTGAAGGAACTCTTACAGAGTATTATCCTCAGTTTTCACAAAATGAAGAAGGTTTAAAACTTCTTTTTAAATCTTTTTCTTTTCCGGGAGGACTTGGAAGCCATTGTACACCAGAACTTCCAGGGACAATTCAGGAAGGTGGAGAGTTGGGATATACATTATCTCATGCTTTTGGAGCAGCTTTTGATAATTCGAATTTAATTGTAGTTGCTGTAGTTGGAGATGGCGAAGCTGAAACTGGACCACTTGCTACATCTTGGCATGGGAACAAATTTATAAATCCTATAAGAGATGGAGCTGTTTTACCAATTCTATCTCTCAATGGTTATAAAATAAACAATCCAACTTTATTATCTAGAATCGACGATAGTGAACTTTTAAAGCTTTTTGAGGGATATGGTTATGAACCTATTATCGTGGATGGTTCCAATTCTTTTGAGTTTCATGAAAAGATGAATTTTGCAATGGATAGATCTTTTAAAAAAATATTTGAAATATGGGAAGAGACACGCAAATCAAATGTCCCAAAAAGACCACATTGGCCTTTGATCATACTTAGAATGCCAAAAGGTTTTGGTGCACCAAAATATTTTGATGGACATTTTATTGAAGATTATTGGAGAGCTCACCAAGTTCCATTTTCTGATGCAAAAAATAATGAAAAATCTTTAAAGATGCTTGAGGAGTGGTTAAAAAGCTATAAACCATGGGAATTATTCGATGAAAAAGGAACTCTAAGAGAGGATTTACAAAAATTAAACCCTCCTGATGAAAAAAAGATGGGGAAAACAAAATATTCTAATGGTGGAGTTTTAAGAAAGCCTCTTATAATTAAAAACATAGAAGAACATTTCATCAACGTTGAGAAACCTTTATCTGTAACCTATGAAAACACAAGAACTCTTGGTAGAATGCTTACTAAAATTTTAGAAAATAATCCTAATAATTTTAGAATTTTTGGCCCAGATGAAACTCACTCAAATAGGCTTGGCGATGTTTTTAAATTTGGGAAAGTTTGGATGGATAAAAGAATAGAGAAAGATTTAGATGAGGGGTGGCTAGATCCATTTGGGAGAACAATAGAAATGCTTTCAGAGCATACTGTAGAAGGAATGCTTGAAGGATATCTTTTAACAGGAAGGTATGGAATAATTTCGACATATGAAGGTTTTGCACCTATAATATCTTCAATGGTAAATCAATTTGGAAAATGGCTAGATATATCTTCTGATCTTCATTGGAGAGAGCCAATATCATCTCTTAATATACTTTTAACTTCAGTTGTATGGAGGCAGGATCATAATGGCTTTACTCATCAGGACCCCGGTTTTATAAATGCCATTGTAGATAAATGGCCTCAGGTAGTAAGATTATATTTTCCTCCTGATGCAAATACATTAGTAAGTACTGCTGAAATGTGTTTTAAATCAACAAATAGAATAAATATAATAATAATAGATAAACAGAAACATGTTCAATATCTAAATTCAAAAAAAGCTTTTGATCATGCTGTAAAAGGAATATCGATATGGGAGTTTGCATCTTCAAATATAAATCAAGAGCCTGATGTGGTTATTGCTTCATGTGGAGATATTCCAACAAAAGAGGCTGTTGCTGCAAGCTTGATGCTGAGGGATTTCTTCCCAGAGCTTAATATAAGATTTGTAAATGTTGTCAATTTGTTTAGGCTTACTCCAGAAACTGAACATCCAGATGGTTTAAGTGATTTATATTTTGATTCTTACTTCACAAGAAACAAACCTGTTATATTTAACTTTCATGGATATCCGTGGCTTATTCATAGGTTAACATATAGAAGAACAAATCATTCTAATATACATGTAAGAGGATATAGAGAAAACAGAAAAATAGGAATAGATGCTACACATATAGCACCATTTTTAAAAGGGAGAGGGGGAATTACTACTCCAATGCAGCTTGCAATATTAAATCAAATAGATAGATTTAGTATTGCAATGGATGTGATTGATAGAGTTGAAAAAATTAACTCAAAAGGTGGAGTAATCAGAGATAAATTAAAAGATATGCAAATCGAGGTTTTGAAATATTCATTTGAACATGGTATAGATCCTAAAGAGTATTCTGATGAGGTATTTTTCAGCAAATATATTTAAAAAAAACAAGTGTGATACAAATGTTATTACTTTCTTCGTTAGTTTGTTTTTTATTTTAATTTATAATGATATATTTTTTGACAAATTATATGAAAGTGGTTTTAAGTTTCTTAATATACTTTTAGTTAAAATTGGTTTATTTTTATTAATATTTATTTTTCTCTTAGTATTTTCATTTAAAAATATAATAAAGTTATTTTTTTCATTACTTTTTATATTTTCATCTATAGCGTATTATTTTATGAAAAAATATGGCATATTTATTGATATGTCAATGATTAAAAATCTTTTCGAAACAGATTTTCAAGAAGCATTTGAATTTATAAATATATCATTATTAACATATGTTATATTATTTGGCTTAATACCAAGTTTTATTTTGTATCAATTACCTTTAAAAGATTACAATTTTGTTTCATCATTTATTAGAAAAATAAAGATAATTTTATTATCATTTATCATATTTATAATAGTATTCCTTAATGTCTCTTCTCAGATATTGCCGATTTTCAGAGAAAGAAAAGAATTAAGGTATTATATTGTGCCAATAAATTATATATATTCTTCTATCAAATTTATAAATAAAAAATTTAAAAAAAAGCAAGAATTAATAAAATTAACTGATAACGTAACTATAAAAATTAAAAGAGAACCAATTTTATTAGTACTAATCGTTGGTGAAAGTGTGAGAGCATCTAATTGGAAACTATCTGGTTATCAAAGAAATACTACTCCAAAGTTATTAAAAGAGAAAAATTTATTTAATTTTTTAAATGTAACTTCTTGTGGTACTGATACGGAAACTTCTCTACCATGTATGTTTTCATTTTATGGAAGAAAAAATTACGATGAATCTAAGATAAAAAATACATCTTCAATTCTTCACTTACTTAAAAAAGCTGGTGTTGAAGTTTACTGGATTGATAATCAATCTGGAGATAAAGGTGTAGCATCAGGTTTGAAACATATTGAAGTAAGAAAAATTAAGAAGTTTTGTGTTTATGAAAGATGTTTTGATGAGGTTTTAGTAGAAACTGTTAAAGATATAATCCCAAATATTAAAACTGACACTATTATTGTTATGCATATGCTTGGTAATCATGGTCCAGCATATTTTAAGAGATACCCATTAGAATTTGAATACTTTAAACCTTCTTGTAAAAATGATGATTTAAGCAAATGTTCAAAAGTTGAGATTATTAATTCCTATGATAATGTTGTAAGATATACTGATTATATCATTTCACAAATGATTAGTTTATTATCAAAAAAAGTTAAAGTTAATACAGCTTTAATATATGTATCAGACCATGGAGAATCTTTAGGGGAAAATAATATATATCTTCATGGAATACCTTATTATATTGCTCCTGATGTTCAGAAAAAAATTCCACTAACTATTTGGATTTCAGATATGATGAGTAGAAGATATGATTTAAACTGTTTAAATGATTTGTTAAAGATTAAATTGTCACATGATAATATTTTTCATGTACTTTTAGGTATTTTTGATGTAGAAACTCCAATTTATGATAAAAACATGGATTTTTTGAGTAAATGTAAATATAAATAGATTTGGTAATTTTATTAAAATATAGAAAGATAATATAGGAGGAAATATGGAAATCATTAAAAACATAGAAAAAGAACGAGATTATATAATATATCTTCAAAAAGAATTAACAAAAAGGCCTGCAATATCTCCATTAAGCGGTGGTGATGGAGAATATGAAAAAGCAATGTTTATAGTTGAAGAATTAAAAAAATACAAATTTGATAAAATCGAAGTAATAAATGCTAAAGATGAAAAAGCTAAAAATAGTGTTAGGCCTAATATAGTTGCTATATATAATGGAATAAATACATCAAAAACAGTATGGTTTATGTCACATATGGATGTAGTGCCTCCAGGAGAACTTTCGCTTTGGAATTCAGATCCATATAAACTTGTTGTAGATGGAGATAAACTTATAGGTAGAGGAGTTGAAGACAATCAACAAGCAATTGTTTCTTCTATATTAGTAGTCAAAACATTAATAGAGAATAATATAAGATTAAATTTTAATATCGGGCTTCTTTTTTGTGCTGATGAAGAAACAGGTTCTGGTTTTGGAGCTGATTATATTGTAAAACATAGAAAAGATTTATTTGGAGAACATGATATGTTTTTTGTGCCTGATAGTGGGGTTGAGGATGGTTCTAAAATTGAAATAGCAGAAAAGTCAATTTTGTGGATGAAAGTAAAAACAGTCGGTAAACAATGTCATGCTTCTCGTCCTCAATTGGGAATAAACTCTTTCAAAGCAGCAAGTCATTTTGTATGTATGCTCGATGAACTTTATAAAAAATTTAATAAAAAGGATAAACTTTATCAACCGCCAATATCTACTTTTGAACCAACAAAAAAAGAGGCAAATGTTCCAAACGTAAATACTATACCAGGTGAAGATGTTTTTTATATTGATATGAGAGTATTGCCGCAATATAAATTAGAAGAAGTAGAGAAAAAATTGAAAGGAATTGCAAAAATAATTGAAAAAAAATTTAGAGTAAAAATTTCATTTGAATATATTCAAAAATCACAAGCAGCACCTCCGACAGATCCGAATAGTGAAATAGTTGTTGCTTTAAAAAGAGCTATAGAAGAGGTTTTAAAGGTAAGACCTTCTGTTTATGGAATAGGTGGAGGTACAGTTGCTGCATATTTTAGAAGGCTTGGACTCCCGACAGTAGTATATTCTAAACTAAATGAATCTGCTCATCAACCTAATGAGTTTTGTTATGTTTCAAATGTTATTGATGATGCAAAAGTTTTTCTAAAAACACTTTTTATTTTAAATGGTATGAAATAATGTTTTAAAATAAATTTATTATTTATGTAACAACGATTGTTTAAAATTTTGAATATATGAAATATTGGGTATATATAAACAATGAAATCAAAGGGCCTTTTGAACCAGAAGAGCTTGTAAAGATTGAAGGTTTTTCTCAAAATACTCTTATTTGTCCGCAATCATCTGTTGAAGAAGAAACAAAGGAGTGGAAAGAGGCAAGAGAAATGCCTGAAGTTGCTGTTTTGATATCAAATACCCTTTCGTCAGATTCTGATTTAAGTTCGGAGCCAAAACAACTTCAATCAGTTGAAAAAAAAGATGAGATAATAATAGAACGTTTTGGTATAGAAAATTTATTTACCCCAGTTCCAGATGCAGAAGATATACAACCATCTACTGACCCATTAACTCTTTCACAAATTAGAAAAAGAACTGATATTTCTACTCAATCACAACAATTGCAACAAGATTCATTTAAAGAAGTACCTATAAATCAAAATACTAATGAGCCTAAATCTGATTTTGATGATATTGAAATTCCATCAACTGATGAACTCCTGAAGGAAATTAAGCAAACAATTCCGGAAATACCCGAGGTAAATATTCCAGAGTTTTCAGAAGGACAAGCAAATAGAAATATAGAAACTGGCTTAGATAAAATTAATACTCAGCAAATAGATACACAAAATTCAACACAAGATACTACAAAACTTGAAAATTTAACCAATATAGATATCTCGCAGATTGTCGATGATAAAATTCAAAACAAAATATTTGATATAAAAAAGCAGATAATTGAAGAGGTACAAAAATTATTGAATGAGAAAATTGTTCAAGTGGAAGATAATATTAAATCTAATCTGTCAACTCAAAGTACTTCTCAAATAGACTTTGAAAAAGTTAAAAGTGAAATATTATCAGTAATTGAAGCAAAGATATCAAATATAAATTTATCTCAACAAATCATTGATTCTCCTTCGAATGAAAATTTTAAGAAAGAATTTGAAGAACTTAAAACTCTTGTTTCCCATCTTGAAATAGAAATTAGAGATTTGAGAAATAAAACTGAATCTATTGAAGATAAAACAAAAATAGAACCTGCAACACTAAATAGGGAAAAAACAATTCAACAACAATTTACAAAACAAGCAAGTGTAGTCATTGATGAACCTCCTCCTAAAAAATTAAGTATTCTAAAGTTAATATTTTCTTTTTTGCTTATTATAATTGCAGTTGGTTCTGTCTTTTTTGCTTTAAAACAATTTGGAATATTTGATTTAACATCCATTTTAGGTTCAAAAAATAAACCACAAATGGCTCCTATGAATGCAGCAGAAATGAATTTAAATCAACAGGGAAATAATTTCTCAACAACTACAGTTTATTCAGCGAGTATGGATTCTACTACTATAGTTGAACAGTCAAGTCAAACATCTCAGCCTCCTGCTCAAATACAAGAAATTAAACAAATTGTTAAGTCAGATTTAATTCCTCCTGAAACTGTAATAAATGAAGTAAAAGATTATAAAATAAACTCACCGTATAATCTTGAAAAAACCATAAGTATGATTTTAAAATCAAGAAAAGCAGATCTTTCTTCCGTTAAATGGGAGGTAGAACAGAAAGAAAATGATAAATTCTATATAGTTATTACAGCAAAAGGTCCTAAACCTACTGAATTTAAATTTGAATTTGAGCCTAAAACAAAAATACTTCAACCGTTAAATACAATATCAGTAAATGTATTAAAAATGATGGTTGGAGAAAGTGATAATAAGAATAAAAAATCCAAAATTATAACGAAAAATAATAAAAAGAAAGTATCTAATATTCAAAACAAACAAACAAACAAGAATATTTCGCCGAAAACAAAGGATGAAAAAACTGTTGAAAAAAAAGAATCATCTCAGGAGGAACTAAATAGTGATGGACAGGTTTTGACAGATGCTCAAACTGATGATTCGAATTTAAATCAAAATACTGGAGCTACTGATGATGAGTATCTAATCATAGGGGAATAGTTTTATATATAGGATAAGAATTCAGAAGCATCATAAGGTTTAATTATACATTTATAACCCAATTCTCTCACTTGAGATGCATGTTTTAAATGAGCTGTAACAAAAATAATTTTAGAATGGTGTAGCTCGTTTTGTAATTTTAATAAATCGTTAATTATATTGGTAGTTCCAATTATAATATCAGCAAAAATTATAATTTCTTTTGTTTTGTTCTCTTTTATAAATTTTTCAAAATCAAAAAAATTTGTAAAAACATAAGATTTATATCCTTTTGCTTTTAAGAGAGAATGAAGTATCACCCCTAACTCCTCATCATCCTCTAATATGATAATTTCTTTTTCCATATTACGTTGTAGCAGATTAATTTATAATAATCAATAGAGTATATAAACATTAAAATTAAAATAAATATTGAATTTTTACGAGACTTTTGCGAGATGCTATATTAGTTTTTCAAGTTCGGTTTCAATATATCTAATATGTTTCCTTATCTTTATTGAAGATGATGGAGCCTTATTTGATATAATGAAAGATATAAGTTTAAGTTTGGTTATAATATTTTTGATAATTGCTTCATCAAGAATTTTTTGTTCTTTTTTAAATAATAGTTTTTTGCTAACATTCAGTTTTTTTCCGCTTTTCATATACTATTAAAATTATACTTTAAAAATTTTTTAAAAATAAGAATAAAAAGTCCATGAACTCTATTCCCTTTGGTCCTATGTTTTTATGGAACCAAAAAACTTTTATTTTAACCTTAAAGTCCCTTAAAATTTTATTTATCAGTTGTTAAAATTTTAAAGTAGATGGTTTTTTAATTGTATTCGAGAGGAGTTTTGTGTAAAATTATGTTGGGAGAGATTATATTTTTTGCTCTAACGATATTACTTAATTCGCAGGTTATAGATCCAGAGCTTCAAAGATATTTTGAGAAAAATTATGGATATCTTAAAGACGATTCTATGAGGAATGCACCTGTTTCCATTTCAGAAGCATTAAATCCTAAATTAAAGAATTCTCTTATAACATATACTATAGTTCCTCAACCAGATTATACTGAAATTCCTCTTCATTATGATTTGAAAAAACAAAATACTGCTGGTTCTATTTCTTATTATGTTTCTCAACCAAAAGAAACAAAATATGTTCCTACATATACAGGAGTTGATATATTAGTTTTAAAATCTAAATATTCATCAGCACTTAAGTTACTTACATCCTTAGGTTTTATTATGGCTGGAGAAGAAGTAAATAAAGATGAACCTTATGTAATTATTTTTGGTTGGATTGATGATTCAAATTTCAATAAGGTAATGCATATTAATGGAGTTGAAAGGATAAGCGTATCAACAAGAATTCTTAAAGCACCTCCAAGAAAGCTTCTTATAACTGTTAAAGTTCCAAATAATCGAGATATAACTTTATTTATAGATAGATTTGTATCTAAACTTACTGAATATGGATTTGAAAAAGAAAATATTGAGATTGTATCAGCTGACAAAAAATATAGATTTTCTATTATAAAGATAAAGGGAACAGTACCTCTTGATAAAACTAAAATTATACTCAAATCTCCGTTTGTTATAGATATAGAATCTTAGTATAGAAGTCTTAAAGTCATTTCAATAGCTTTATACATAGAAAGATAGTCAGCAATATTTTTCCAAGCAATATCTTGTGCAGAGCCATGTGCTGGTGATGTTCTAACAAACCCAAGCCCCCATGTTATATGTACTATATCATTTTTTTTCAAATCAATGGATTTTATTAAAGGTATTAGTTGATCATGGTACATAAAAAGAGAAGCATTTATTTCACCATTAATATTTTTTTTAATACAATCTTCAGGATTAAAAGGACCTAAAACTTTAAAACCTAACTTTTTAAGATAACTTATTGCTGGCTTTATATATTTTATTTCTTCAACTCCTATTTTCCCTTCCTCACCGCAATGTGGATTTAAACAACTTATGGCAACAGATGGAAATTTAATTTTTAATTTTTTAAGGAAATCGTATAACAATTTGACTTTAAAAACAATTAGATTTTTATTTATATTTTTACTAACATCTTTTAACGGGATATGTTCAGTCACAATACCTGATATAATGTTTTTTCTTAAAAAACACATCAAAAAATCTTTTTTAAAAACCTTTCTAAAATAATCAGTATGCCCATTATAAGGAATTCCGTAAGATAGCCATAAATTCTTAGATATCGGAGCTGTAACACAACCTAAAGACAAACCTTTTGAAATGAGTTTAGTAGCAACTTCGAGTGATTTAAAAGATTCAAAAGCAGCATCTTTTTTGGTTAAATTATCTACATTTTTTGTAAAACCACTATTAAGAATAGGACATAGATTTCCTTCCCAACCTGCTTTTCTGAAAATGTACTCATTACCCACCAGAATTATCTTTTTTCTTTTTGAGTTAGATAGTCTTTTGATAGCTTTTATTGTAACTTCAGGTCCTATACCTAAAGGATCTCCTAAAGTTATAAGAATACTCATTTTTTATAAATATTAATAACAGCATTATTTTTTAATTTATTTACATAATTTTCTATCTCTTGTGCGAATTTCTTTTGTATTAGTATGTTTTCAAGATCTTGTTTCACTTTTTCAAATTTTGGCTTTTCAGCAATCTTTTTTTCTATAACTTGTATTAAAAAACATTCTGAATCAGTCCATATTGGTTCTGATATCTCACCAGGATTTAATGAAAAAACAATATTTTCTATATTTGGTGGTAAATTACCTCTGACTACATATCCTACATCCCCACCATTTTTAGCACTAAGCGTATCTGCTGATTCTTTTAATGCTATATCTTCAAAATCCTCACCATTAAGTATTCTTTTTTTGATAAGGTTAGCTCTTTCTGTTGCTTTTTTTATATCTACCTCATTGTATGAATTGGGTTTAATTAAAATTTGTCTATATCTAACCCTCTCTCCAAATGCTTCTTTGAATCTTTCAGATATCATCATGTAGAATTCTTTTTCTTCATCTGAATTAAAATTAACAGAATTACTTGATTTAAATATAGATAAAAGTGTATTAAAAAAGTTTTTAAGTTCACTATCTGTAGGTTGTTTTATTTTTGCTTTAACTTTTTGTTCAAGTAATTTTTCTATCTTCATTTTTTTCTTGATGTTATCTTTAAGTTCTGATAAAGTCATATTTTGCTGCTTCAATTTTTCGTTAAATACTGACTCAATTTTTGAAGATTGAAGATCGGAGATACCCTCAGATATCGCAATCCTTTTTTTAATTGCATCGATTTCCCTATCTATCTCATATGGAAATACATTTATTTTTTCTTTTTCTGCTTCTTTTATTAAAAGTTTTTCTTCAATTATTCTATCTAAAGCTGCTTTGAATAGTTCATCAGGTGGAGGAAATTGATAGCTAAATTCAAAATATTGCTGTTTAATATTTTCCTTCATTTTTTCAACATCGCTTAAATATATATTTTCATCATTTATTTTCGCTACTATTTCTTCTTTAATTTGAGAAGATAATAAATTACAAAAAATAGTTATTAATAAGAAAATTTTACTTATATTCTTCATCTATTACCTCCACTGAATATTTCTTTTCCAGTTCTGATAAGTATTCATCAAATTTTTTCTTTTCTAAAACTCTTTTGACTCTTTCTCTCATTCTGAGATTAGCTGTATCAAGTTTTGTATGTGAGGTTTTTTTTATGACATGATAGCCCAATTTAGTTTTGATTATTCCACCTATTTCTTGTGGGTTTAGTTTAAAAACCATATCATTTAGTTCATCCATTATTTCACCATAAAGTATTGGTGGAATTTTATTAAATACAACATCGGGGTTTTCATTATATTTTAATGAAATTTTTTCAAATTGCATTCCGCTTTTTGCAGATTTAAATATCGCTTGAGCTGTTTCATAATCTGTTGTTATAGCTTGTTCGAATGAAACTGTATAAGGATATTTAGATATATAATCATCTACATCTTTATCAGTAACTGAAATTTTTTCTTTTCGTATTTTTTCTAACCACATTCTTGTCAGAAGAATGTTTTTATATTCTTCAAGCCTTTTTTTAAATTCTGTTTCAATTCTCTTTACTTCTTCTTTATATTCTTTAGATGATGGAACTTCACTATTTTCAGCTGCAAGTTTAAGTAACCTTTCATTAATAAGTACGTCTAAAAATTGCTTCTTACCTATTTTGGTCTTTAGATATTCAAATTCACTTGTTTCTATAATTTTTTCGTTTAGATATGATTCTGTTATATAAGTATTACCAACTTTAGCAATAATTTTTTCACTATCTTTTCCTTTTTTCTGACAAGAAAAGACAATTAAACTACACATAAACATAATTATAAGTTTTGTTTTCATAAGTTAAAGTTTAGCATTTTTGACATATTATTACAAACCAAATATGGTAAAATTAAACTTGTAATGATAGAAAGATTTAGGTTAGTAATAGTAACTATGTTTTTTGCTGGGGTGCTTTATATAATATTTGCTTATAAGAAAATATTTCCTTTAAGTATTCTTGCTTTTGTTATCCCTTTTTCTATGCTTAGTTATAAAGAGTTTGAAATTGGTTTTATAATGGTTGTTATTGCTTTTATTTCAGCTTTAGCTGCTGTAAAACTAAATTCAGCTTCTTTTATAGATACTTTTAATATAGTTATCTCAGTAATTGCTTTTTATGCTGTTAAAAGCGCAATAGAGAGAAAAAAAATTTTAGAAGTAAATAGGATTAATAATATAAAAGATGAATTAAGAAAAAGGATAAGCGAAATTGATTCAAGTAATAGCTTTTATGAGGATTATATTACAAAAAAACTCAAGATTATAGATTCAACAAAAAGAATTATCTCATTTTTAAAAGATATAGAAAATTCATCCTCGGAAGAAGAAATTATGTCTAAAATTACAAAAGCAATAAAGATGATATTTCCCAATTCATCACCTATATTTGTTGTTTCTCCATATGTTTCCCCTGTTATAGAAGATGTTTTTAGAACAAAAACCCCTCTCTTTGTCCCTTCAACATCCAAAGATACACGATATCCTAAGAATGTATGGAAAGATGAAGAAAAATCAGTTATTGTGATACCAGTAATAGTTTTTTCAAAAACGATAGCTGTTTTATCAGTATCATCACAACATGATAATTATTTCACAAGGGATGATTTTATAACAATAGAGATAATATCAAACACGGCTTCTACAACCTTAGAAAATATATCACTTTATAGAACATTAGATAATTTAGCAAGGAAGGATTCGCTTACAGGAGTTTTTACAAGAAGAATATTTGATGAAAAAATAGAAGAAGAAATACTTGTATCAGCTAGAACGAAACAGCCATTCTGTTTGTTTATTTTAGATATAGATCATTTTAAACGAATAAATGATACATATGGGCACCAAGTTGGTGATGAGGTATTAAAAAGTGTTGCTAAAACAATATTAAAAAACATTCGAGAATTTGATTTTTTGGCAAGATATGGAGGAGAAGAGTTTGCTATTATTATGCCTAATACGATTAAAAAGAATGCAGTAGATATATCGTATTTAATTTCTAAAGAGATTAACAGCATTAAATTTTGTTCTGGAGCTAGAAATTTTAATGTTACTATAAGTGGAGGAGTAGGGGAGTTTCCAACAGAGGGGCAAAGTAAAACACAAATAATAAGAATATGTGATGAAAGACTTTATTTTGCTAAAAATAAAGGTAGGAATATGATTGTTTATGAGTAATATAGGTTCATTATATTTGTTTTTACCTTTGGTTATCTATGGTTTATCTCTTATTAATATAAATTTAGCAAAGTTTGTTTTAATTATTATATTTATAATCTCTGTTGCTGTCTTTAAAAGTAATAATATCGTTTCTCTTATTTACTCATTATTTGCTTCCTTAATTATTATTATTAAGATGAAAGATAGGAATTTAGCTGATACTGCTGAAATAAAAGAACTTGAGGAAATTTTAGAGGAGAAAGAAAAAAAACTTATAGATTTAAAAAAATCTGTTGAAAATATTAAGGTTTATGAGAAAAAGAATGAGATTATCTATTCAGTTGTAAATATGTTAAGATTTATAACTGATGTTGAACATCTTAAAAGTATAAAAAAGTATATTGATGAATATCTAGAATGCGAAACTTCTCTTGTGTTTTTATCAGATAACAATGCAAAGTTTGTATATGGCAGAAATGTGTATTTACAACAATCCGATGAACCTATACTTATAACTGATTCATATATTGCTATTAATATTACCGATAAGGGTAAAAAGATGTTTATGTTAATTATACATTCTAAAGATAATTCTAAAATTGAAGAAGCAAAAGAAATTATTGGAGAGATTGGTTCCTCCTTAAAGAAAATATATCTTTTTGAAATGACAGAGAATATGTCACAAAAGGATGGACTTACAGGGCTTTTTAGAAGAAGTATTTTTGCGGAGAAGTTAGAAGAGGAGATAATAAAAGCAAAAAATTTTAAGCATACTGTTGGGGTTATGATGATCGATATAGATCACTTTAAATATATTAATGATACATATGGACATCAAGTTGGTGATGAGGTTCTTAGAGAAGTGGCAAATATTTTAAAAGAAAATGTATATGAAACAGATTTTGTTGCAAGATATGGAGGTGAAGAATTTGCTGTTATTATGCCAAGAGCTCAAATTGAAGGAAGTTCAAGGAAAGCTAATCATATTAGAGAGACAATTGGTTTTAGAAGGATAAGAGCTGGTCTTGTAGATATAAAAGTTACTGTTTCCATTGGTATAGCTTATTATCCCTACGATGCTATCAGTTCACAAGAATTAATTGAAAAAGCTGATAAGGCGCTTTACTTTTCTAAGGAGAATGGTAGAAACAGAGTAACTATATATCGAGATATTTAACTGTTTATTAATTATGTAGAATTTTATTATGAGATTTAAGGTTACAAAAAATACATATATTTATCTTTTTATTATAATGATTATACTTGCTGGAGTATCTATTTACATAGAAAAAAAACATGCTCCTTCTATTCCTATTATTCCTGAAATAGATTATGCTGAAAGTAATATTATAATGGCTAAAAATGCTATAGAACAGGCAAAGGGTAGACTTAATTATCAAGTTAATGTAGCTTCAACAGAAGTTTTTAATACAGAAGCTATAAAATTAATAAAAGAAAAAAAAATAGATGATATAGCAGAAAAAACTCTTGACCCTTTTACTCAGATGGCAGAGTTAGCAAAAACAAAAAGGAAAACGTATGTCAATCTAAAAGAATCAGATTTAGATAAAAAAATTGCGCCAAATCCTTCTTCTTTTGAAAGATTAAAAGTTATGGAATATGATGTTTCTTCTTCTACATCTAATGCTTCTCTTATTTATGCTCCATGTGATTTTGCGATATTTAAAACTTCACCTTCGTGGGAAAGTTTTAAGTCTTTACATAAAATAAGAAATGACGTAAAAGTTGATTTCTCTAAGGAAAATATTATAGTTATTGTTTCTAAATCAGAACTTCCACCGGGTATATTTAAAATAGATAATGTTATAATACAAGGGGATGTGGCGATTGTGAATTATAGAGTCGATGTGTTAGAAATGGCAGAAGATAATCCTAATGCTAAAACAAATTTTTATTCTGCTACAACTGTTTTGAAAAAAGTTAAGAGTATAAGATTAAATCAAGTAAGATAAAATATAATGCCTAATTCATCTGTAATTCTAATATCTGCCTCAGCAGGTTCAGGGAAAACTTCTCGTCTTACCAAAAAATATATAGAACTATTATTAGAAGGCAATGAAATATCTAATTTGCTGGCGATTACTTTTACAGACAATGCGGCACATGAAATGAAAACAAGGGTAATAAAATATCTAAAAGCTATAGCTTTTGGAGATAAAGATCAGATTAAAAAATTTAATTTTCCTTCAGATTCAAATAAGGCTATATTAATTCTTGATAAAATATTTGAAAATTATGATTGGTTTAATATAAAAACGATAGATTCTTTTATAACTTCTATATTTTCTTCGATATACCAAAATCTTGATTATGGTAGTGAGTTTTCAGTTAGGTTTAATTATGAAAATATAGTAAGGAGTGAGATATTTAGATTTTTATCAACTAAGATTATAAATAATGATACAGTTTATATCGATAAATTTATTGATTTGATGAATAAGACAAAAAACAAAATTATTTTTGATCCTATACAGAATATAGTTGAGTACTTTTCTGAATTTTTTAAGAAAGAGGATGATTATCTTAAAGATATAAGAGAAATATCAGATTTAGAAGAAAAGGAATTATTGAAAGAGATAAGTTTATTAGAAGAACAAATGTTTATAAATGTTGAAAAAATTGAAGACAAAGAACTCATATTTGTTTACTCTAATATAATAACAGGTAAAAAAAATAAAGACATCGAACTTATCGCAAATACAATAGTTAAAAACAAAGGTTTAATTAAGAAAAATATATGTAAAAGAAAAGTTTCTTCTAACTTAATAGAAATAGAAAAAATTTTATACAGTATATCAAAAAAAATATTATTTATAAAAGCAAAATTATATTATGTGCCATATATTGGGTTGTATTGTCAATTTAGAAATTATTTAAGAGATGCTCAAAAAAAATCAAGAGTTGTAATTTTATCATCTATGTATAGAGAGATATATAAAATGTTGAAAGATAACAAAAATTCCAGTATAAGTGAAATATATATGAAATTATCATCTAAGTTTACTCATTTTTTCATAGATGAATTTCAAGATACTTCCTATGCTCAATGGAGTTTAATAAAACCTTTTATAGAAGAAGCCCTTTCAAGAGGTGGAAGTGTATTTTTAATTGGAGATATAAAACAAGCAATTTATATGTTTAGAAATGCAGATTGGCATATTATGATGGATATGATTTTAAATCCTAAATCAAATTTATATCTTGATACGTCTACTTTAAGTAGAGGAATAGAGGTGATAAATGTAGAATTAAATTATAGAAGTTCAGATGTTATTTTAGATTATGTAAATAATTTTTTTTCAAGTGATGAATTTAAAAATTATCTAGAAGATAATGATTTGTCTTTTTTCGAAAATATTTATAAAGTCAATCACAAATCTGATGAAACAAAAGATGGTTATGTTGAAACACAAATAGTAGATGAAAGTAATATGAGAGAGGTTTTTATAAAAATAATAGAAGATATAGTTTCAAGGTTTAATCTTTCATCTATAGCAATATTATCATATAAAAATGAAACTTTAGATGAAATAGCTCGATGGCTTGGAGAAGAAAAGATTCCAGTATTTTTATATGGAGAATTAGATATAAGAAAGAATAAAACTATACAAACTATAATGTCACTTCTTAGATTCATAAAAAACCAAAATGATGAATTTAATTTTTCAATGTTTTTATTAAGTCCTCTTGTAGCAAAAAAACTTGGTGATAAAGATTTATCGCAAAAAATAATGTATTTTATGCATAATAAGTCGAATAGAATAGATTTATTTAAATATGAATTTAAAAAAATATGGGAGGAATTAATTCATAAAATCATTAAAGAATCATCAAGAAAAGATATATATTCGTTAATAAATATGATAGTTTCAGAATTTGATATTATAAAAAACTTTCCACATGATAATGCCTTTGTAATTAAACTTATTGATTTATCATATGAACTTATAAGAGAAGAAAAAATTTATTCTCTTCCAGATTTTATAAACTTCATAGATAAAGCTGATGAGGATGATGAAAGGTTTTCAGTAGAAATTTCTCCTAAAATAAATGCAATAAAACTTATGACATTCCATAAATCAAAGGGGCTTGAATTTGATGTTGTAATAAATTTTTTTATCCAGACTACTATGGGAGGGAGTAGAATATATTATGACCTTAATGACCAAAATATTAATTTATATAACATAAATCAAGAATCAAGTGAGGTAAACGATAATTTAAGTAAAATATATAAATCAACTATAAATAATGATAGGGTTTCTGATATAAATACTATATATGTAGCACTTACTAGAGCAAAATTTGAGCTTTATAACATAGTAGTTAATAAATCTAGGAGTTTAAAGATATTAAATCTGTTTAAAGATAAAGATATAAGAGGTATAAAAATAAAAGGAATAAACAAAACTAAAGAAAAAGAACTAAGAGTGAATGAATTTGAAGCAAAAATATTTAAGCAGAAAAATTTGATTGATATAGTAAATGTAAAAAAATACTCACAAGAAATAGAAATTGGTAATATATTTCATAGTGCTATATCCTTAATTATCTCTAAAAGAATCAGTATAGATGACTCAATAAAATATGCTTTTGTAAATGAAAAAGTAGCATATGACAAAGACGTTTTTGATAAAGTAAAGGAACTAGTAAATATAACATTAAATAATCCTAAGATTGCGAGTATAACTAAATCTAAAAGTGAGATAAAATCAGAGGTTGAATTTTCAGATATATGTGGCAATATAAAGAGAGCGGATCTTCTTGTTTTTGATAGAGAACGGATAATAGTTATTGATTTTAAAACTGGGGATTATAATAAGGAAGATGAAAAACAGATATTGAATTATCTTTCAATACTTAAGAAAATATATAAACAGCATAATATTTTTGGGTTAGTATATTACGTAAATTATGATAAAATTCATGAGTATTAGAATTAAGCGTTATGGAAAGAATAATATTGGTAAAACCTAGTGAAAATTTTATTAAAACTCTAGCAAAATTTATAATTTCATCATCTTTTGATCCGTTAGCTACGATAATAATTTTCCCAAATATTAGACCATCTTATTATTTGAAAAAAGAAATAGCGAGTATAAAAAACTCAGAAACTATTATTCCAAAAATAACTTCGTTGGATGAATTTGTAAGAGAATTTTGTCTCAATCACAGGAGTATGGAAGAAGCAGATTTTTATGATGCGTTTTATATTTTTTCAAATAACTTGATTAATGATCTTATGAATCTATATAGAAAAAATCTTAAGCAAGATGATATTTTGAATGTAACGTCGATATTATGGAGCGAATTTGAGGAATTAAAAATAAACCAAATAGATTCAAAGAAGATAAGAGATTATGATTTTTTAATATCTGATTTAATATCAAAGGGGAATAATGAGATAGAATCTCTACAAGATAGGTTTGTTAGATATTCCAATATTTACAACAAGTTTTATTCTAATATGGAAGAAATTAATAAAATGACCCGAGCTATGATGTATGTGTATGCTTCTCAAAAGCTTTCCAAATCATTATTCCCTCAAAATTTAAACTTAATTGTTGCTGGTTTTTATATGATGACAAAATCTGAAAAATATATATTTGAGAAGATATATACAGATTTCAATTCATATTTCTTTTTTCAAGAACATGAATTACTGAATAGATTAGGTAATGATTTATCATTCATGAAAGATATAAAGATAAAAAATAAATATTTACCTAACTTTGAAATAAAGTCATCTCCTTCAAAGCATTGTGAAATTTTCGCTTTAAAAAACGATATAATTGAAATATCAAAGGTTGAAAATGATAATATTTCCATTCCATCTTCAACAGCAATTATATTGCCAGATCAAAGTTCTGTAATACCACTTATAGAGAATTTAATTAACAATGTTGATGAATTTAATATTACAGTTCCATATACACTTATAAATACTCCTTGGATGTCTCTTTTTGAGACAATAAGATTAATTTTTAAAGAAAAGATTATAATAGAAGGGAGAGATTTTTATCCTTTCAAAAGAATTCTTTCTTTTTTATCTCATCAATATATTAAAAAATTACTAAGCAAAAATATTTTATTAGAAGAAAGATTTGATGTTTTTTTAAATATAAAAGATCTTGAAAAAAAGTTTAATAAATCAGAAGAAGTATTTAATTTGTTATGTTTTTTGTTAGAATCATTTAGGAAAATAATAGATATTTATCAGTTTATAGAATCAGTTGAAAGATTAACAAACAAAATACTTGCAAATAATGGAGATATAGAATTTTTGAATGCTGGATATCTTATAATTAATGAACTTAAAAGAATCAAACAAAAAAGTTTTGTTAGTTTAAAATTTGAAAATGTTGATTCATATTTTCAACTTCTTGAAAATATACTTAACTCCGTTTCCTTTCCGTTTAAGGGAGAACCCTTAACTGGCTTACAATGTTTAGGGATGCTTGAGGCAAGATTACTTAATTTTAAAAACGTGTTTATTCTTGATATGAATGATGGAATAATTCCATACTACAAAAAAGATACTTACATGCTTTCTGAATGGATTAGAAAAAAGCTTGGACTACCGCTTTACAGTGATAGTTTCAATCTTTACTATTATCATCTTTCAAATATAATATTATCCTCAGAAAAGGCAATAATATACTTTGTAGAAAATAAAAAAATGAGAATAAGTCCAATTATAGAAAAAATGCTGTGGGAAAAGGAGAAAAATGAAAATAAGATATTAGAGTTAAAAAATACTATTTATCCTAAGCTTGAGTTTCTGACCCATAAACCTAAAAGTATAGAGAAAGGTGAAAATATTAAGAAAAAGCTTAGAGATTTCATTTTTTCTAATTCTTCTTTAGAACTTTATCTCGAATGTCCTCTTATGTTTTATTATCAATATGTTTTAGGCATTAGAGATAATAGTAAGGGAAGTGAAATTGAGATAAATGAGGTTGGTCAAATATTTCATAAGGTTTTACAAGAAAGTTTTACAAATTATAAAGATCAAACAATATCTTCTATAAATAAAAATGATTTTATAAATTGTTTCAATAGGAGCTTGAATAATGAAATAAAAAGATTTGATAATTTTTCACCTCAGTTGTATTTCATAAAGTCGCAGATATCTTTTCAGGCGGAATCACTAATAAATAGAATGAAAAACGATTTCAAAAACTATAAGATAAAGGATATAGAAGTATTTAAAAATTATGAAATTAATGTTGGTAATAATAATATTAAAGCGAGTGGGAAAATAGATCTTATACTTGAAAATGATGATAATATTATAGTTGTTGATTTTAAAACTTCTTCTGACCTATCAAATTATATGCCAAAATTAGATTATTTTAAAGAAAAATATAGAGCTTTATCTTGTGGTTCACTACAATTACCATTTTATATTTGGTTATTTAAAGAAACTTTAAAAGAAACAAATGCATGTATAATTTCGTTAGGTTCTAAGTTGTGTGATTATAGAATGCTTTATCAAAATATAGAAGATAAAAATCAATATCAGCCAGTTATAGAAAAGTTTATAATCTCTAATATAATTGAAATAATCGAAAAAGACCATTTTGAAGTCCCAAAAAATCCTCCATGTAAAGATTGTGTTTATTATCCAATATGTGGTATTTGATAAAATGTATTTATTATGAATACTCCTAAAACTATACATGATATAGATACTCCTCTAATGAATCAGTATAGAGAAATAAAAAAACATCACACTGATTCAATTCTTTTTTTTAGATTAGGTGATTTTTATGAGATGTTTGATGATGATGCTATTATAGCTTCTAAGATATTGGGTATTATGCTTACTAAAAGGCATGATGTTCCAATGTGTGGGGTTCCATATCATTCTGCAACAAATTATATTTTAAAGCTTATAAAATCTGGATATAAGGTTGCTATATGTGAGCAAATTGGAGAAGAGGATAAAAAAACGAAGTTGTTTAGAAGAGAAGTAGTAAGAATAATAACTCCAGGTACACTAATTGAGGAGTCTTTATTAAATTCTAAAACTGCTAATTATCTTGCAGCAGTAATATTTGATACAGTAGGTTGGGCTATTTCTTGGATAGATCCTTCAAGCGGTGAGTTTTGGGCTTTAAACAAAATTGGAAAAATTGATATCTCTTCATTTAACTCGCTGATTGCACGAATAAATCCATCTGAAATAATTACTGATGAGAAAACAAAAAATTACCTGAATGAAATTGGTTTAAAATTATCAAAACCACTTAATCTTTTTGATGAAATTATAGATTTACATGAAAAATGGATGGAAGCTTTTGTTTGGAAAAATAATATCCTTGCTAAACGTGCTGCTATAATTTGTATATCTTATCTTAAAAAGGTTCAGCCTGCTATTGCATTTAATCCTATACCATCTTACTTTGATGATGAAAAAACTTTAAAAATGGATGAAACAGCTATAAAAACATTGGAAATCCTAGAACCACAATATGAAGAAGGATTATCATTAGCAGATGTTGTTGACTATTCGTTTACAGCTATGGGATCAAGAATGGTTAGAAAATGGTTAGTTAATCCATTGGCTGATTACTACTTGATAAAAAAGAGATTAGAGGAGGTGAATTTTCTTTACAGGAATCAAGAATTACTAGAAAAACTTTCAAATATACTTAGAGATATTCCAGATATAGAAAGAATATATGGAAGAATTGTTAATCTTACTATAACTCCATCTGATTGTTTGGCATTAGGGAAAGCAATTTCTAAGCTTAAAGATATCACTTCACTTATTCAAAATGAACTTTATGAATATTTTGGTGAACTTAAAGTTGATATACAAAAATATGAAGAATTAAAAGAGATAGAAAATATAATTAAGAAAGCAATTAATGAAAATTCTTCATTAAAGGTAGGGGAGGGAGAACTTTTTAAATATGGATGGAATTTAGATTATGATGAGTTGAAAAAAGTTTTATCGGATACGCAAAATATAATACGTCAGATGGAGTTGCAAGAAAAAGAAAAAACTCAAATACCATCTCTTAAAATAGGATATAATTCAACATTTGGGTATTATATTGAAATTACAAAACCACATTTATCAAAAGTTCCTTCACATTATATTAGAAAGCAAACACTTACATCTGGAGAGAGATTTATAACTGAAGAATTAAAGAATTTAGAAGAGAAAATTTTTAGTGCTGGTGAAAAAATTAAAAAACTTGAAATCTATTTGTTCGGTGAAATAAAAAAAACAATACTTGGAAAATCTCAAATAATAAATTCATATTCTTTACTTTTAGGTTATATTGATGCTATATGTTCATTTGCTTGGGCGGCTTTAAATAATAACTATGTTATGCCTGAAATTACTACTGAAAATATTTTAGAAATAGAGGATGGAAGACATCCTGTTGTTGAAAGGTTTTTAAGTGATGGTAAATTTGTGCCAAATGATATTAAGTTAAATTCTGATGTTAGGACGCTTATAATTACTGGTCCTAATATGAGTGGTAAAAGTGTGTATCTTAGACAAAATGCTCTTTTTGTTATTATGGCACAAGCTGGTTCATTTGTTCCAGCAAAATCTGCAAGAATCGGTATAGTAGACAGAATAATGACTAGAATTGGAGCTTTTGATAGATTAACACGCGGTGAGTCAACGTTTATGGTTGAAATGAAAGAAACCAGTCAAATTCTAAAGCTTGCTACTGAAAGAAGCCTAATACTTTTAGATGAAGTTGGGAGGGGAACTTCTACGTTTGATGGAATATCTATAGCTTATGCAGTGATTGAATATATTCATACAAAAATAAAATCTAAAACACTTTTTGCAACTCACTTTTTTGAAATAACGGAAATTGCATCTAAATATGATGGTATAAAAAATCTGAATATATCTGTAAAAGAATGGACAAATTCTAATGGTAGGACTGAGATAGCATTTTTGCATAAAGTTGTTGATGGGGCGTGTGATCGTTCCTATGGAATACATGTTGCTCAGCTAGCAGGACTTCCTTATGAATGTATACATAAAGCTAAAAGAATTCTTGAAGAACTTCAAAATCGCACGATTGAATCAAAAGAAAGTGATTCTTTACTTCCAATGTTTTCTCATCATCCTATTATAGATAAACTTAAACTTATCGAAATAGAAAAAATAACACCGATTGAAGCTTTAAATATACTAGCAGAGTTAAAAAAAGAAATACAAGACAATTGAACAATATTCAGTAAAAGAATCGAATAAATTATGTAAAAATTTTAATTCTTCAATTATTTTGAGTATTTCATTAAGATAATTATAAAAATAAAATTAACTACTATATCATTAATTTTTTTAGTTATCTTATTTAGTATTAATTATTTTTTTCAAATTTTTCGAGTTTGACTCAATTATTTTTATCATTTTATTCTGTAACTATTGGTTAATATTACTATCAACTTCTCTAATTTATATTCATCCTTATACTTAAATAAAAAACTGAAAGTAGAAAGTCTTAGAAAAAATCAATTTTTGCAATTTTATTTATTGGTTATGGCCGTGTATATTAATATAAGTTAAAAATGTATTATTTATAAATGGAATTAATTTATATATGCATTTATTAGTTTATTAAAAAATCTTGAAGCTTGTCTTCTAGGATTAATATGCCTAATTGAAGGGTTGATTTTTTTTATTTTTCTGCTATAACATAATTAGACGTTGATGGACATTTAAAAGATGTTCCTAAAACGGGAGGTTTTTTGTATTTGGAGGTTATATGAGTAGTAAAGATAAAGAGAAAAAAGATATCTATACTGTCATAGAGGGTTTCTCTTTTAAAAGGTTTTTGAAATATAAATTTATACTTCTTATTATGTTTCTTTTACTTGCTGGTATAATATCATATCTTTTATTATCGACTGAGGCAAGAAAACTTGCAGGTGGTAAAAGATATTCAGAACTTTTGGCAGGAAGAGGTTCTTATTCAAGTTTTAATCTTATTGAAAAAATAAGGTATGCTTTTAACTCAATGTTGGGAAAGGAAAAGGACACAATAAAAAATATCGATAACGATTCAAAGATGAAAGATGAAAATATTTTAAACGATGAAGAAAAAATAGGAGAGAACGTATCAAAAAAAAGTGGGGGAAGTGGAGGGGGTTCTAAATCTAGTTTAATAGGGAAAAATTATAGTTCCTCAGCTAAAGGATTGAATAACTCTATGTTGGAGAGTTCGCTAACATCTTTATCTCCATCTTTATCAGAAGGGGTTTCAAAAACATCTCTTTCATCATTTGACTCATACTCATCTCCGAACGTGAAGATAAAAGATATTGGTTCAAAAGTTGGTATTTCTTATGGTAAAAAAGCTGAAGAGGAAAAGACAGCTATGAGCTTGCTTAAATCAACATTTAAGACAACTCTTATGGCGGCAAGAGATGCTTCTAATGATACTGCAAGGGCATGGACTTCTAAAGCATTTGATTACACTCCTGATATTAAGCAGACTATAGAATATGATGAAAAATTAAGGGCAGAACTTGATAGAATAAATCCAAATTCAATACCTGCTTTTCTTAAAGACCCTGCTTTAGACCCGGAAAGTATGAAATCTTTAAAAGTGTCAGAAGTTCCGGGATTGTCGTCGGAAGAAGAAAATAGAAATAATTTCAATATAGATATTAACGATATAAAAAATCAAATGCAAAACTATAATGACAAAAAACAAGAATTGCTTAACAATCTTTCTAATCTTAATCCTCTTTTCAATATGAAAGAAACCTCCGGAGAACAAGAACTTACAGAGGAAGAAATTGATAAAAAATCTTATTCTGTAAATACCTCGAATCCTAATGTTGCAACAACTCCAGAAGGAAAGGTGGTTACTCAACCTTCTGACCCACCAGATTTAGGCAATGAAGTGTCTAATGTAACAACAGATGAGTATGGGTATATAAGAGTAACTCAAAAAGATGGAAGTATTCAAATATTTGATCCTGATAGTGGTAAAATATTGGGATGTGAGATTCCTGATGCTGGTATGTGTTTATTACCTGGTGCTGATAATTGTCCTAAGGATATTTATTTTACTTAAAGCTATATAAAGTTTTTATATAATTTAATTATGAGAAAATTGGTGTGTGTTATTTGTGTTTTTTTTTGTTTTTCATGCCAAAACAGAGATTTCAATAAAGATGAGCTTGTTAAAGCAATTTATAATCATTCTTTCTACCAGTTATCTATTGATGAAGCAAAGATGCTTGTAGATAAAGGAATAACTGCTATAAAAGAGAAAGATAAAAATTTTGAAATAATAAAAATTAAAGGAAAGAGGGTAAAAAGAAAAGATAATAGAGAACAAGAAATAGAATTTTTTTATCCATTTCTTATCAAAAAACAAAAAGAACAATATCTTATAATAAAGGTTTTTGATTATACAATAGCAAGTGAAGCAGGATTAAAAAATGGAATATTAAACACACTGGATAATGAATTGCCCTCTGAAGATCCGTGTACTTTAAATAATTTTATTTCGAAAAGAGATACTTTAGCTATTTCATTTAATGATGGAAAAGCAGACTGGAAAATGATTGTAAAGAAAGAAATGAATGTTTTTCCTTTTGTATGGAGTGCAATGATAAATGATGATACAGCTTATTTAAATATAATGTCTCTAACAAAGAATTCTTCGACTTTTCTAAAAAATAATATAACAAATCTTATTAAAAGGGGAGCTAAAAAACTTATTTTTGATTTAAGAGATGTTTCAGCCGGAAATTATGAAGAGGTAGCAAAAATTATTGGTTTTTTTTCAAAAGATGGAAGGAATTATTATATAAAGTCATCAAAAGAAGGATATTCAAAAAATTTTATATATGTTGATAATGTTTTTAAAGATTTGAGGTTAGTAGTCCTTGTAAATAAAAGAACAGCTTTGTTAGGTGAAATTATAGCTCAGGCGTTTAAAGATTGGGGTGCTTTAGTAATTGGAGAAAAAACTTCTGGTTCTATATATATAACAAAAATTTTTAAAGTTGGAAACAATTCTGCAGCACAACTTAGTATTGCTAAACTATATCCTCCATCAGGTAAAGATCTTGATGAAGGGATAATCCCAGATTTTAATTTGATATATATCAATTATAAAAAGTATAGTTTAACTTATGTTATTGATTGTGACCCACTTATATCTAAGGCAGAAGAAATTTTAAAAACCACTAAACCAATCTGAAATTGGAGTAAAAACAGGAACTAACCTTTCTGTTATTTTCTCGTCTATTTTATCTTTGGTTATTGCATCCACTTTTGTGTTTGGTTTTTCTCTCTTGGGATGTATATAGGCAACTGTTGCTGCACCAAAATTAACACGACTGCTAACTTCAGAGTATGATATTCTAAAATATCCTTTTTCTCCCCAGTGTTCTCCCCAACTATTTTTAACTATAAAATATCTTCCATAATCATTATATCCTACTAAAAGTACAGCATGAGCGCTCACTTGCTCCCCTTTTGTATAATAGTATACTCCTGATTTATAATAGAGGAAATCTTGGAAAACTACCATAGTTGTTGGAAGAGGACCATATTTAAATAATGCTTTCTTTAGTTTTTCAACATCCTTAGGAACTGAACCTATATCAAATATTTTGTAGGGTGTTTGTCCAGCTTTACATACTGTATCCTTTCCCTCATAGGGAAACTCATTTTCCATAGGTAAACCTGTGTTTTTGATATATTCTGGATTAACAGCACCTCCATTACATGTTCCGGCACCACTACATGAAAGCATTGCTTGTTCAGAAAAGTCTATGTTATCCTCATATCCCTTATACTTTAGTTTTTCCCATAAATTAGGAAAATTTTTATGTCCATTCCTAAGAATATAAGATTCAAGTCCACCTGTCATAGCAAAAGCCCAACAGGAGCCACACGAACCTTGATCTTTTGGTTTGGTCACAAAACTTCTATTCTCATAATTTCTCCAATCAAGTGTAGAAGGAACTATGGTATCATCATCTAATTCAGGGGCAGGAGGGAAGTTTGCTTCCTTTGGTATATATCCAAACTTTTTCTGCAATTCTTCTGGTGATAGATTTTCAAAAGGATTTTCTCCAGGTTCCCATTTTTCTTTCTTTTCATCTTTAGGGTCTTTTTGTTTGTCTATTTCTTTTTTTAATTCATCTAGAAACTTATCTTTCTCATTTTGATTTTCATTATCTTTTTTCTTATCTGTTGTTTCTTCTATTTTTGTATTGTCATTTATGTTATTATCATTTTTCCTATCTTTATCATCAACTTGACAATAAAGAGGATTAATTAGAGCTATGATAGCTGTAATTAGAATTATTTTTGTTCGCTTCATAACTCCTCCTGCTATATAAATTTTATATAACCTTACATTACTAATCAAGGAAAATTATCATATATGTCAATAGGTCTTATGGTCTAAAAATTCCTTTACTTTTATTATATCTGTTTCATCATCTATATCAAAACTATTTTTGAAAAAATACGAATATACTTTATGTGTAGAAAAATCAATAGATGATAAAAATTCTCTGAGTGCTAAATAATTAACTTGTGATATGTTTAATACTGCTAAGGGTGAAAGTATATATATACCATTTGTTGCAAAATTCCCTTTTTTACCTATTGATTTAATCTTTAAATTATTATCTATATCAACAAGGAGTGGTTTTTCATCTAGTGGGATATTACTTATGCCAAGTGTTATATAGGATTTTGTTGATATATGAAGTTCTAAAGCTGTTTTTAAATCCTCTGGTTCAATTATTACATCCACGGTTGAAAGCAACAAATTTGAAACACCATCATTCAAAAAAGAGGCAAGTGTATAAAAGCTTTCAAACGATGTTTTTGAATTTATTGCTATAAAATCATAATGTTTTGTTCCTAAATAATTTATTACTGGTTCAAGATTTTCATTATTTAATAATATGGTTAAATTAGATGGATTAATTATTTTAATATTTTCTATGGCTATTTCTATAAGATTTTTGTTGCTTATTTTAATCAAAGGTTTAGGTATATCTGGGAAAGATTTTTTAATTCTTTCTCCCTTTCCTGCTGCAAATATTCCTGCTTTTACTTTATACATATTTTATAAGTTCTCTTATGTTTTTTATTTTATAAAGTTTCTCACAACAAGTAGTTTTTTCATCAGATGATATATAGAAATGATACATTCCTAATGAATGGGCTCCAACTATATCTCTATGGTAAGCATCACCAATCATAGCAGATTTATTTGGCTCTGCTCCAACTTTATTTAAAGCGTAATAGAATATTTCTGGAGATGGTTTTATAGCTCCAACAACAGTTGAATCTGCAATGACACTAAAATACGTATCTATTGATAGAGAGTTAAGAACTTTGGTTAAGTTACCATAAAAATTTGAGATTATACCAAGTTTTTTTTTCTTTAATATTAAATATTTAAAAAGGGGAATATTTTCAAAAACTTTTTTTCGTGAAGTTTCTATAAATTCATTAGCAATTTTATTGATTAACTCATTGTCTTCTATGCCAAGATATTTTAAAACATCTTTAACTTGTAACTGTACAGTTTCATCAAAACCTAAGTTAGATAAATTATGCCTGAATGGTAAGTTATCATCAGAATCAAAGAAAGCTTTTGAAAAATTCTCATAAGTCAAATTTAAGCCATATTTTAAGTATATATCATAAAATCTTTTCCTCCAATGTATACCATCACTATCTATTGTTCCACCAAAATCAAAAAATATAAAATCAATATCCATAACTATATTTTAACACTAAAAAATATATTCATATCTTTCCAAAAATTTGGATATGTTTTTGATACACAATAAGGGTCAGAAATTTTAAGGGATGGATTATTAACGACTTTTAAAAAACCACCAGCCATAGCTACTCTATGATCTGAACTTGAATTAATGTAATTAATTTTTTTAACATTTCCTCCATTAATTTCAATTTTATCATCGTCATAGTATGATAAGCTTCCAAGTTTTTTAAGTATTTCTATAATTTTATTTTTTCTATTTGATTCTTTATTTGAAATTTTAGATACACCCTTTATAATACTCTTTCCTTTTATATATGAAAGCAAAATAGAAGCTATTATTACTTCATCAATCATATCAGTTATGTCTGCTATATAAACTGGTTTCAAATTTTTGTAGTTAGGTTTTATTTCTATGTCTGCTACTTTTTCATTTATGGCATGTCTTTTTTTTTTTAATTTTATGGGAATACCCATTTTCTTAAGCATATTCAAGAAACCAGCCCTTCTTGAATTTATAAAGCAATCTTTAACTAAAATTTCATAATTAAGTATTAAAGCCGTAGCAATGATAACTGAAGCAGAAGATATATCTCCATATATTTTTATTCTTTTGGGCTTTAATTGACCTATGGCTCTTATAAATCCATCTTTTTCTATAATATATCCACCCCAGTGTTTTATTAAGTTTTCGGTGTGATCTCTAGTTTTTTTATAATCTAGAACCCATACATCTTTATCATAAAGTGAAAGAATCAAAAGAGAAGATTTCACTTGGGCTGAGGTAACTTTAAATTTACCACCTAAAATTTCAGATGGATATATTTTAAAGGGCAGGTGATAGTTGTTATGCTCAATTTTTATTCCAATTTTAGTAAGAGGAATAATTGTATCAGAAAAATTTCTTTTTAATATAGTTTTTTCTCCATAAATAGTATAAAATGAGTTTTGTAAGGAAATTATCGGTAAAATTAGTCTTAATAAAAGTGCTGATTCTCCAACATTTAAAGATAAATTTTTTTTAAATCCATATAATCCGACTCCATTTATATGTATAGAGTTTTTGTTAGAAATTATTTTACAACCAAGTTTTTTAAGTGTATATATAGTTGCTTTTGTATCATTGGAAATTAAAGGATTTTCTATTATAACTTTACCATCATATAAAGAGGATAATATTAAAGTTCTTATAGTTATAGATTTATCAGATGGAGGAGTGTAAATTATTTTTTTATACATAAATCAATTGCTTTTAGATATGAGTTTATTCCAAAACCATATATTTGAGCAATACATACATCTTTTATTACAGATTTTCTTCTGAAATTTTCTCTCTTTTTTATGTTTGAGAGATGTACCTCTATTGTTGGAATTCCACAACCTTTTATACAATCTCTAAGCACGTAGCTGTAATGAGTTAAAGCTCCGGGATTTATTATCAAAAAATCAACTTTGCCAATATGTGAGCTTATAATATTTACAATTTTCCCCTCACAGTTTTCTTGAAATATTTTTATTGAAATATTGTTGTTCTTAGCATAATTTTTAATTATCTTGTTTATTTGTTGAAGATTCATCTTGCCATATATTTCCTTTTCTCTTATACCAAGAAGATGTAAATTTGGTCCATGTATTATAAGAATTTTTGTTCGCATAATTTTCTCCATAATTTTTTTAAAATATTTACTTCAATATTAAAAACCCTTTTAATTCCATTATTGGTTTTTATAAGGAATGTGTTTTTTGTAGTTCTATTTTTTTTATCATAACTAATTATTTGATAAAACTTATAAAAATCTTTTAGTTTAATTTTAAGTTTTGGTGTATATATTTTAGTAATAGATAGATATGATTCTAAAAGAGAATTTTTTAAGTAACCTAATTCTTTAGATAACATTAATTCAAAAATACACCCATAGAACACGGAATCTCCATGAGGAGTTTTATATAAAGATTCTATTGCATGAGCTGTAGTATGACCAAAATTTAATGTTTCTCTTATACCTTTACAATCAAATGGGTCTTTTTGTACTACGGATATCTTAAAATCAATACATTTTTTAATACACTCAGATAAAGAAGTTTTATCTCTTAGAATTATTTTAGGTATCATATTATAGAGTTGCTTAGATGTATTTATATCAGTTATTATTATATATTTAAATATTTCTCCCATTGCCTGAAGATAAGCATTGTTGTTTTGCTTTAATGCAAATGTTGGGTTTATTATGATTCCAGATGGAAAATAAAATGAACCAATTATATTTCTTATTCCCATCCAATCTATTGCTGTTTTCCCTCCCACAGAAGCATCTATTTGTGAAAGTAAAGTTGTTGGAACTATAACATAATCTATACCTCTCATCCATATGGAGCATACAAAAGCAGAAACATCACTGATTTTTCCACCTCCTAAAATTATTATCAATGCATTTCTGTCAATTTTATTTTCAAAGAAAAAATTCATTATAATTTTTAATACAGATTCGTCTTTTTTGTTTGATTTTAGTTTAAGTACTTCATTGACTTTTAAATTTAGAAAGTTTTCAGTTTTTTCATCACATATAAGAAAATTTCTTTTCCTGAAATACCTATTTATCAGTGTATTTTCTATTTTTTCAGTTATAAATATTTCAGTTTTCTTTTCAATTTTTATAATTAAACTTCTCATACAACTCCATAAGTTTTAAAACTGAATTCTTTGAATTTTTTTCAGTAATTATAAAATTTGCTTTATTATAGAACCTAAGTCTTTTATTGTAAAGATTTTTTATTAGATTAGGAGATTTAAGCAATATTTTTAATATAGGCCTTGTTTTTGCTGCTTTTTTAAATCTTTTAGAAATTATATTATATGGAGTGTTTATAAATACCTCTATTATATCTTTGTTTTTTTTTCCTTTTGGAAATATTCCACCACCGCATGATATTACTAAATTATCATTCATGTTTAAGAGTTTTCTTACTATTTTTTTCTCTATATTTCTAAAACTTTTAATACCATATTTTTTTATAAATTTATAAACTGAAATTCCAAATATATTTTCTATTACTTTATCTGTATCATAGAATTTAAAGCCAATTCTTTTTGAAAGTAAACGTCCTATAGTGGTTTTGCCAGATGCCATAAAACCATATAAAACTATTTTCATAAGTTTTTTTTCCATTTTATATAAGCATCTTTTATATCATCAAAAACATCTGAGCCGAATTTTTTCATAATTTCATCTGCCAAGATATAGCTTATTAGAAATTCTGATATATAAGCAGCAGTGAAAACTGATGTGATATCGCTTATGCTTTCCTTATCTATTGCCTTTACGGCAGAAAGTGGACGTGTTACACATCTTATTATTATTTCATCTCCACGCGATATTCCTCCTTCAATACCACCTAAAAGTTGTGGATTTTTTATGAAATCTTTTGAAGTGAAAATTTCCGAACTAAAACCGGCACCAAATTCAATTCCTTTTATTGAACCAAGTGTAAATAATATTGATGATATGCGCGATTGAAGCCTTTCAAAACCTTGTGAAAAACCTCCTAGCCCAGCTATTATATTTTTGATTTTAATTTGAAAAATTCCGCCAAAACTGTTGCCATCTTTATAAAATTTTTCTATTAATTCTTTAAATTTAGTTTTATCTCTATTTCCATAACAACTTATAACTTGAGATTCTATCTTTATTTCAAGGTCTTCAATCATCTTTTTAGTAAAGCAAAATAAAGCAACACGCATCGCAGTTTCGCGTTGAGATAACCTTTCCCTTGCAATTGAATAATCTTTATGTTGATATTTTAAAGCACCGAAATATTCTCCATGAAGTGGAATAAATTTATTTGGATATCTTTTATTTGATTTATTTTTGAGTATTATTCCTATTGGCATTCCTGTTGTTTTGTTATTATATATTCCTGATATTATTTCAAATTCATCATTTTCAATTTTTTGTCTCAAACTTCTTCCTGGCAATGCTCTTCTTTTTTCAAGTGCTTTTTTGATATATTCATTTTTTATTTTGATACCTGAAGGAATACCGCTAATAATTCCACAAATATATTTACCATGAGAGTCTCCTGCAGTAAGATAGTTCATCTATGCCCCCTCTACTATCTTTTTAAATTTAATATATATATCATTATATTTATCAACAAAATCAACTCCAAATATATGTTTTAATCCAAATATACCTTGCATGACAAGTATTTCTTTACCCTCTATAAAGTTAATTTTATTTTTTGTAGCATATTCAATTAAATTAGTATTTTTATCCAAATATGCAAAATCAATAACTAAATTGGTATTTATTTCTAATTTGGGAAATTCTTCATACATTCCAAGAGGTGTTGCATTGATAAATATATCTGAATTTATTTGAGATGCATATCTTATATCTATAAAATTCATATTTTTAAATAAATTTTTTAATTTTGTTGTTTTTGTAAGACCTCTGACTATTATTTCTAATTTTTTTATCTTTTGTTCTTTTAGTAGCGTTATCATTGTTTGAGCAGCAGAACCGTTTCCAATAATGGTTGCTTTTTTATCTTCAATTTTTATATTTTTCATCTCTATTAATTTTTGAATCGCAAGATAATCTGTGTTTGTCGAAAATAATTGTTTGTTATCTATTTTAACACAATTTAAATTGCCAGTTTTCCTTACTATTATATCGGGATATGTCATGTTTAAAAATAATTTCTTATATGGAATAGTTACAAAGAAACCTGAAAATCTATCTTCTATCATTTTTTGTATTATTAATTGAGGTTGTTTTGTTTCAAAAGCATAAAACTCTGTTTTTAATTCATATAACTTGTAAATAGTTTTATAAAGAATGTTCGATAAAGATTTTTTTAGAGGATAACCAATAACTGCTATTTTCATTTGATTTTTTTAATAAGTTTCTTAAATTCTTCTATATTTATTATTTGGAAGGTATCAATTGGAGAATTTAATGGATTTTGTGTTACTTCAATCATAATTCCATCTGATATATCAAAGCTTTTTGAAGCAAATTCTAAAACCCTTTTTGAATTTTTGGCGGAGTGACTTACATCTGCTATAATTGGTATATTAAAGTTCTTTTTTATTTCTTTTATAATATTTAAATTTATTGATGGTTTTCCATCGGAAAAGCTATCCCCTCTTTCACATAAAATTATTTTAGTTGCTCCATATTTTGCTAAATACTCAGCTGAAAGTAAAAACTCTTTTAAACTTGAATAGGGGTGTCTTTTAAGAAGTATGATTTTCTTTGAACAGGCTGTTTCTTTTAAAAGGATATAATTTCTCATATTTCTTGCGCCTATTTGAATTATATCACATACCTCATTTACTTTATCTAAAACTCTGACATCAAGAATTTCCATTACTGAAACGAATTTGTATTTTCTTTTTAAACATGAGAGTTTTTTTATTCCATTGATTCCAAACCCTTCCCACGAATAGGGAGATGTTCTTGGTTTAAAAAGGGGTGTGCGAATTATATTCACGTTGAGTTCTAATAACTTTAAAACAGTTCCTTCAAACTCATCAAAATCGCTTATAACACATGGACCTGCTATTATAATCTTTTTTGTGCTGTCGAAAGGTTTTTTGAAATAAAAATTTTTATTGCATACAATTGGAATGATTTCTTCAAGTTCAGTTTCTATTTTAACTACACCATCTATAGCATTTATTCGTGGTATGAAGTTATATATTAATCCTTTTTTAAATCCTTCTACTTCTATATAATCTTTTCTTTCTCTTATATGTGATGATTTTATAATTTTCTTTAAAACTTTTACAATGTTTTTTTTGTTTCTTTTAAAGTATATTTTCATTTTTGAATTTGAGTTGATACTTTAATGATTTCATTATATATCTTTTCTATGTATTTACCATAAATTTTTGATGCTTTTTTTACCTTTTTCATTATGTGATTTTCTCTTTTAGTATCTTTAATTGGAATTGAGTTTTCTTTTTTAAATTTACCAATTTTTTTTGCAATATTTAACCTTTTAATAAGAAGTTTTATTAATTTGTTATCTATAATATCTATCTCGTTTCTTAATTTTAGAATTAAGTTTTCCCTTATATTGTGCATAACTAAATTTTATAAAATTTATGTAAAATAATAAGGTATGGAAACAAAAAAACTTAAAATAGTTGCGGTTGATGATGATGATACTATACTTGATATGTATAAAACTGGTTTAATTCAATTTGATGTAGTTACATTTGATGAACCTAAAAAGGCAAAGAAGTATCTGGAAGAATTAAAAGAATCTGAAATTCCAGATATAATACTTATGGATATAATGATGCCTCATCTTGATGGAATAACTTTCATAAGAGATATAAGATCCTCAGAAAAACTTGGCAAAATACCTATCGTTGCAGTTAGTGGACTTTCTGATGCAGCGACTTTAAATGATGCTTTATTATTTGGAGCTGTAGATTATGTGATAAAGCCATTTGACATAACGGATCTTGCGTCTAGAATAATTAAAATAACTTCTAAATATCCTATTAAAAGATAGAAAAATATCTTGGAGGTATAATGAATATATTTTCTATATTTGGTAAGACGGAAGATGGGACAACTGAAAGACTTATTCAATACTCTGTGCTTTACTTTATCTTATATATAGTTTATACCATGCTTACAAAAGTCTTAGAAAAAATGTATGGTGTTGGTGGCACAGTTTTTACAGTTTATAACACAATAGGTGGAATGCTGATATGTAATATTATTGTTTTATGGTGGGGATGGTATAAATTTAAATCATCCACATATATAAAAATTTTAGGCATTAATATGCCTAAAGAATTTTTATATATAGTTCCCTCTGGAATATGTACAGCTATAATAATTCCAACTACAACTTTGATGTATACTTTACCGATATCAGTTATGGTAGCAATGATAATAATGAGAGCTAGTATAATAATTATAAGTAGAATAATTGATCAGATACAAATATGGCAGGGAATATTAAAAAAGAGAGTATATTGGGAAGAAAATGTTGGTGCTATATTTGCAATATTGGCTTTAAGTGTTCAACTGTTTGTAAAAATAAAAACAGGAGAAGGAAGCTTTTTAAGCATAGAGAAGATTGAGTTTTTTAAAGTAAATCCTGGGGATTTTGATTTTATACGTAACAAAGCAGCTATGACAATATTAACTTTTTATTTGGTTGCCTATAGCATCAGGTTATATATTATGAACTATTATAAAAACACAAGGCCTAAGGGAGCTATATACGACACAAAAGGTTTTTTTGCAATTGAGCAGATATCAAGCACGATATTTATAATTATAGCTGGATTTATTTATTATTATACTGCAAATATTGATACATCTCTTGTGGATTATACAAAAACGTTTGCTTATCAATTTAAATCAGCATTTGATAATGTTCCACAAAAATGGGGTATGATTATTTTGAGTGGAGTTCCTTTTGGTATAGCAGCTTTTTTTTCTGTATTTCTTTTTATGTTTAAAGGAAGGACTGCTACTTTTGCTGGTCTTGTAAACAGGATTACATCTCTTGTTGCTGGGACTACTTCAACTATATTGATATATGTATTTTTTAAATATATGGGATTTAAAAAACCTAAGAATGAAGATTGGATAGCTTTGATTTTAATATTTGTCGCAATATACTTTTTAAGTAAGGCGGAAAAGAAAAGATCTTGTGAACTTATTGCAGAGAAAGAAATATCCAATTCTAGCATAAAGTGTTAGGTGGGGGATATATGAAAAAAACAAGTAGTGTTAATATTGTAATGATTGGTACGGGTTATGTTGGACTGGTAAGTGGAGCATGTTTAAGTGAAATTGGTCATAGAGTGGTTTGTGTTGACAATAATAGAGAAAAAATAAATATGTTAAAAAAATTAAAAATGCCAATTTATGAAGAAGGATTACAAGAGCTTGTTGAGAAAAATGTTAAAGCGGGACGCCTTTTTTTTACAACAAGCATAAAGGAAGCAATGGAATTTGGTGGCAAAATGTCTCAAGCAGTATTTATAGCAGTTGGAACGCCTCCTAGAGAAGATGGTTCAGCGGATTTAAGTGCAGTTGAAAAGGTATCTGCTGAAGTTGCCAAAAACATGAAGGATTATACCGTTATAGTAGAGAAATCAACTGTTCCTGTTGAAACATGTGTGTGGATAGAAAAAACTGTAAAAAAATATAATCGTAATAATATACCTTTTGATGTGTGTTCTAATCCAGAATTTTTAAGAGAAGGTGTTGCAATTAATGATTTTCTTAAACCTGATAGAATAGTAATAGGAGCAAATACTGAAAGGGCTAAAGATCTGATGCTCGAAATATATAAACCACTCTCTAAATATCCGATACTCGTTTGTGATGTAAAGAGTGCTGAGTTAATAAAACATGCGTCAAACTCATTTCTTTCAACAAAAATTTCATTTATTAATGCAGTAGCAAACTTATGTGAAAAGACAGGAGCAGATGTAGAGCTTGTAGCAAAAGGTATGGGATTAGATAAAAGAATAGGACCACATTTTCTTAAAGCTGGTATTGGATTTGGTGGTTTTTGTTTCCCAAAGGATCTAGAAGCTTTTTACTGGCTTAGTAAAAAAGTTGGTTATAGTTTTGATTTACTTAAAGAAGTTAAAAAAATAAATGAAGAACAAAAACTTTGGATGGTTAGACAAGTTGAAGAAGAACTTTGGAACGTTGATGGAAAAACAATAAGTATTCTTGGATTAGCTTTTAAACCTAAAACTGATGATATGAGATTTGCTCCCTCGATTGATATAATAAATAAGCTCATAGAGATGAAAGCAAAGATAAAAGCGTATGATCCGGTAGCAATAAATAATGCTAAAAAAATTTTTGATTCAAAAATATATTATGCGAAAGATATTTATGACTGTGTTAGAGGAGCTGATTGTATTTGTCTTTTAACTGAATGGGATGAATTTAAAAATATTGATTTTGTGAAAGTAAAAAAATTAGTAAATCATCCTGTCTTGATTGATGGGAGGAATTTATATAATCCGCAAAAAATTAGAGCTTTAGGTTTTTCTTATAAATCTGTTGGTAGGAAATAAATAATTATGAGGATAGTTATTACAGGTGGTTGTGGCTTTCTTGGGAGTCACCTTGCAAGGTATCTTATTTCAAAAGGAGATTATGTTATAGCAATAGACAATTTGATTACGGGAAGTATTAGAAATGTTGAAGATTTATTTAAGACAGAAAGATTTGAGTTTATAAAATATGATGTAACTAACTACATACACGTTCCAGGAAAAGTTGATGCCATTTTACATTTCGCAAGTCCTGCAAGCCCTGAAGATTACCTTAAATACCCAATACCAACATTAAAAGTCGGTGCTATTGGAACCCATAAAGCTTTAGGATTTGCAAAAGAAAAGAAAGCTATATTTATGTTAGCTTCTACGTCTGAAGTTTATGGAGATCCTCTTGTAAACCCACAGCCAGAATCATACTGGGGAAATGTGAATCCAATAGGTCCAAGAGGGGTATATGATGAGGCAAAGAGATTTGCTGAAGCAATGACTATGGCATATCATAGATATCATAAAATGCCTGTGAGAATTGTTAGAATTTTCAACACGTATGGACCTAATATGAGAATAAATGATGGAAGAGCTGTTCCAAATTTTATGACTCAAGCATTACTTGGCAAACCAATAACGGTATATGGAGATGGCAAACAAACAAGGAGTTTATGTTATGTATCAGATTTAGTTGAAGGTATATATAAACTTTTGATTAGTGATATAAATGAACCAGTTAATATTGGTAACCCTTATGAAATTACCCTTTTAGAACTTGCTCAAAAAATAAAGAAAATTACAAGAAGTAAGTCGAAGATAGTTTTTAAACCACTTCCGATAGATGATCCTAAGGTTAGGAGACCAGATATAACAATAGCCAAAACTAAACTTAATTGGGAACCTAAAGTAAATCTCGATGAAGGACTTAAAAAAACTGTTGTATATTTTAGGAAAGAATTAAAAAAACATAATATTAATTAAATTTTTCTTTTATTTCATTTCCATCACAATCTTTAATGATAATAAATGAGAAGTCTTTTTTCATACTTACATTTTTTGAGTATGGGAATTCTGTAGTTAGATCCCATTTTCCGTGTTTACTTCCATCAATTAAATATTCAAGATATTTACATCTATTATCATAAACGCTGAATTCTATAAAATCTCTATCATTTTTGATGAGTTTTAATACAGGTGGAAGTTTTTTTGATGCATTTTTTAATAATTTTTCTGTCGTAAGAATAGAAAGAGTTATTTGTCTATTTCGTATATTTGGTGATTTTGGAACGTCTTTACATTCATTATGCCCGTCATAGTTGTTTTCACAAACATTTTTTGAAAAATGATCTGAGCCACCTCCATATTGTCCATAAGGTCCAGTTGTGTTATCTGATTCGAGTGGGAGAGCATCTTTAGATTCTTGCCAGTATGGTATTTTAGTTTCAGGATCTACCCATTCTTTTAATTTTTTCCTTGTGCTTTTTTGTACAAAAAGATAATAGTCCCAAGGATTTAAATCTGGTGGTATTGCTATATCTATAGGTGTTATATTAATATTATTATCGGCTTCGTAAAATCTTTCGAATTGGTCAAAATAAGAATGTTTTATATTAGCAGCATGTACTGGGGATGCTTGGTCTTGTGTTAGATGAATTATAACACCTATATTTTCATATGCTTCATGCCAATTGAGATTTTTATAATGAAACATAACTCCTAAAATTCTAGAATTATTATTTGTATTTAAATTTTTTACTGAATACCATATATCTTTAACATCTCCTCCATTATTATCTGAATTCCTGTGTCCTTCTTCATCTCCACATCCATCAAGTATTTTAGATTTATAATATAACAAATCTGGATAATCTTGTGAATTTATTAGTTCGTATGCTTTTTTACATATTTTTTTATGTACATTGCCAAAAAAAGATACACTCCACCATTTATATGATGAGTCAAACGAATAAGTAGGGTTAGATAATTCTTCTGATTTATCTTGAAAATTTGTTTGATAAAAAACACCTTCACTAATCAGTGGTAGATTTATAACAAGCATATATATCATTAATATTGAAGACACCATTTACTTAATTTTATCATAAAGATTTTAACTTAAAAATGGACTTTTTACTTATTTTATTAAGTTATTTGTTCTACAACGCATATAGGTCTTTTAGTCCTTTCATAATTTAGTTTTATTATCTAAATATTAATTAATACTAATTAGGAGAATATTATGAAATTTCTTTTAATATTTTTGAGTTTGATAATATTGAGTTCAAAAACGAGTATTTTTACTCAAGAAAATTTTAAAACAGAAGATTTTAATAAATTTTCTATTAATCAATTGCCAGATGTTGATGTGTCAAAAATAGATGTATCTATTGACACATCAACCAATCTAGGCAATTGTCCCTATCCTAATGGAGGTTTAAATAAAGGTAACGATATTGTTCCTTTTATATCGGATGAAAAACGCAAAGAATCCATAATAAAATTAATAGAAAAAATTATAAATTGTGAAAAGCTTCCATTTAAACAAGATGGACAGATTTTTTATAATAAAGAAGGGTTACTCCCTCAGATGCCAAAGGGATACTATCGAGAGTATACACTTGTAATACCAAAAGATGCTCAAAAAGAATTTTATATAGGAAACACTCTTTATACTGCTTATCCTTCTTATGGAACAAGAGGTCCTGAAAGAATTGTTATAGGTGGTGGACAAGATATATATTATTCTCCAACTCATTATGATAGTTTTATTAAAATAATAATAGTTAATACTAAACAAAATAATTGTAAATGTGGTTTAGATAATTAGATTTAATTTTTAAAAAATACAATTTTCATAAATATTTAATGTAAAATTATAGTATGAGTATTAAAATAGCAGTTATAAGTGATGACCTTATTCTTAATGAAAAAATTATAAAAGCACTGGATATATCCTACAATGTAAAATTATTTTCAATTGCAGATAATTTAATTGATAATATAAATGAATTTAATCCAGATTTAGTAATCATTGATATAATATCTGTTTCATCAAAATTTACAGATATAATTCAATCTATTAAAAATGATCCAAGCTTATCTGAGAAAAAAGTGTTAATAATGTCTCAGAATAAAAGGATAGACTTTATCTCTGGACCCTCAGCAATGGTTGCTGGTTATCTTTCTAAACCTGTTGATTTTGATGAACTTAAAAGATTAATAGATAATAATCAACCTGAAACGGATCATATAGTTATTATAGATGACGATGAAGAATTTTCAAGCTTAATGAAAGCATTTTTAACATCTTTAGATTATAAGGTTACTATCATAAACAACCCTGTGTCTGCTTTTCAGATAATAAAGGGGAATAATATTGGTATGATTTTTTTAGATTTAATAATGCCTCATAAGGATGGATTTGAAATTCTTGCTGAGCTTAGCAGTGATAAAAAGACCTCTAAGATACCAGTAATAGTGGTAACCGCTCTTGAATTTAACTCACTAAAGCAAACTCAAATTATAAGCGGTTATCCTCAGTATATTTCAAGGGATCTTTCACCATCTGATATTAAAGATGCTATTGATAAGGCTCTTTCTGAAAATCTTTTTTTTGATGTTAATAAACCTAAAGTGCTTTTTGCAGATGATCAAATAGAGCTTTTAGTTTTAATAAAGGAAACGATAGAAAAAGCTGGTTTTTTAGTTTTAACTGCTGTTGATGGTAATGAAGCTATTGAAAAAACATATCAGTTCAATCCAGATGTCCTTATACTTGATTATGATATGCCTGTAAAAAATGGGCTTGAGGTAGCTTCGGTAATAAAGAGTAATCCACTTTATTCTAATATGCCAGTTATAATAGTAACTGCTAAAACAGACAAACAAACAAAAATTAAAGGCCTTCTTATGGGCATAGATGATTATATAACCAAACCTGTAGACACTGATGAATTAATTGCTCGACTTAAAATGATAGTAAAACGAAATAAGCAGGTTCTTGATTCAAATCCACTTTCAAAACTTCCTGGTAATCCCTCAATACAAGCACGCGTTGAAAAAGCGATTGAAAAAGGAGAAAAATTTGCAGTGCTTTATATTGATCTAAATAATTTTAAAGCATATAATGATGTTTATGGTTTTGAAGCAGGTGATAATGTAATAAAAACTGTTGCCAATATTCTTGTAAACATTATTATGCCAACTCCTAATTCTACTGATTTTATAGGACATATTGGTGGAGATGATTTTATAGTGATTACATCAATTGAAAAGGCAGAAGATATCGCTAAAAAAATAATAAATAATTTTAATCAAATTGTTCCATCATTTTATAATGAAACAGATAGAAAAAATGGCTTTATTGTGACAAGAGATAGGCAAGGAAATATTACACAATTTCCTCTTATGGGGATAGCTATAGGAATAGTTCATAATCTTTATAAACCTCTTAAATCTTATGCTCAGGTAAGTCATATTGGTAGCGAACTTAAAAAAGCTGCTAAATCAGCTTCCATAAGTACTTATGTGATTGATAGAAGAAGAAATTAATTTTCTTTTTTTTCGTAAGCTTCTCTTAAAAGAGATAATCCTTTTTCTATATCAGATACATTTAAAAGTATTCTTGAAGGACATCCAGCTGCTGTGCCATATATAGTGGTTATATTTATTGAATGCTCTGCAAGTAGTTTGGTAAGTTTTATAAGTTCTCCTGGTTTGTCAGGAAGGGTTATTGATATCATAGTAGTTTCTAAAGTAGTAAAACCTGCTCTTGTAAGAATATAACTTAATCTTTTATCTGAATCGACTGCAATTTTTATTATTCCAGAATCATCATGTATTTCGGATGAAATCCCAATAATATTTACCCCCTCTGCGGCAAACAATTCAATAAAAGAATGAAGAGCTCCTGGTTTGTTTGGGAGGAACACTGTATATTGTTTTACAATCTTTATCATAATAATATATTTTATATTTTTTTAAAAATAAAATAATGATAAAATATCTCTATATGTTTATATTTTAAAGGAGCTTAGTATGATAGTAGAAACATCTAAGAAAATATCATTTGGTACTGATGGTTTTAGAGGTGTTATCGGGGCAGATTTCACATATGAAAATGTAAGAAGAATAGCTCAGGGATTTTCAGATTTTTTGGCATATAGAGGATATAAAACTCAGAATACAGATATAATAATTGGATATGATAGAAGGTTTTTATCAGATAAATTCGCGCGAGAGTTTGCCATTGTTTTAACAAATAATGATATAAATTGTTTTCTATGTACTACTCCTGTTACAACTCCGATGATAAGTCAAGCAACTTTAAGTAGGTTTAAATTTGGTGTTATGATTACCGCAAGTCATAACAGTTTTCTTTATAATGGAATAAAAATAAAACATGAGGGAAGAAGTGTTCTTCCTTCGATTACTTCAGAAATAGAGCTGTATATAGAAAAAAATCATTCTGTTAAAGTATCAAGAACTCCGAAAAGAAATATAAACGAAATTGATCTTAGGAAAGAATATTCTAAATACATAAAACAGAAGTTTAATCTTGATAGAATATTTTCATCTATTAAAGGTAATATAATATTAGATTTTATGTATGGTTCTGCAAGTGAGTTATATGATGAAATGTTTTCAAAATATAAAAATATTATACCTATACGAACTAAGAAAGATCCTTTATTTGGTGAAATTAGTGCTCCTGAACCTAAGGAAGATAAACTTGAATTACTTAAAAGGATTGTTAAAGAAAAAAAAGCAATTTGTGGTTTTGCTGTTGATGGAGATGGAGACAGATTAGCTTGTGTTGACGAAAAAGGGACATACCTTGCGCCTACAATTGTTGCTCCAATAATTCTTGAATACCTTATTAAAAACAAAAACATGACAGGTAAAGTTGTCCAGGCTGTATCTCTTGGTTTTTTAACATATAGAATAGCAAAGTCAAAAGGACTTTTGTTTGAATTTACTCCTGTTGGTTTTAAATATATAGCAGAAAGAATTGTTGAGGGAACAACACTTTTTGGAGCTGAAGAATCAGGTGGATATTCTTGGAAAGGTAATATGCCTGAAAGAGATGGTATCGTTACAATGATGATGATACTTGAGATAATGTCAGTACAAAAACAAAAGCTTGGAGAGATTGTAAAGAATATTGAAACTAATTATGGGAAATCAACTTTCGTAAGAGAAGATATTTCTCTTAATAAAATAATACCATCGAAATATTCATTTGCTATGAAAATTAAATCAAAATTACCTAAGGACATTTTATCTTATAAAATATCTCAGGTACTAACTTTAGATGGTATAAAAGTTATACTTGACAATGATTGGTGGTTTCTTGCCAGACCAAGTGGTACAGAACCTATTTTAAGAATATATGCTGAAGCAGATTCTAAAGAAAACGTTAAGAAGCTTATGGTAACTGCAAAAGAAATTGTATTATCTAACATTTAGGATATAGGAGGTTATATGGATAGAAAGAATAAACTTATAACATCTGAATCAGTAACAGAAGGGCATCCAGATAAAGTTTGCGATCAGATATCAGATGCTGTCCTTGATGAAATATATGAAAAAGATCCTAACCCAAATTCAGCAAGGGTGGCATGTGAAACTTTTATAACACGTGGTATGGTTATTGTTGGTGGGGAAATTACAACTGAAGCTTGGATAGATGTTGAAGAACTTGTAAGAAGAGTTATAAAGGAGATTGGTTATACTGATAATAGATATGGTTTTAATTACGAGAATTGTGCTGTTTTAAATGCAATAGGTAGACAATCTCCAGATATAGCTCAAGGTGTAAATAGAGGTGGTGCAGGAGATCAAGGGCTTATGGTTGGATATGCTTGTAATGAAACAACACAGCTTATGCCTCTTCCAATTATGCTTGCTCATAAATTAACTATGCGTTTAAAAGAGGTAAGGGAGAAAAAGATATTAGAGTATCTTGGTCCAGATGGTAAATCTCAAGTTACTGTGGAATATAAGAATGGAAAGCCTGCAAGAATAGATGCTGTTGTTTTATCAACACAGCATCTTGATACAATTTTAGATTCAACTGGTAAGAAAATAACTAAAAAAGCGTGGCAAGAAATAAAGGAGGTTGTCATAGATTATACACTTAACTCAACTGGGTTAATAGATTCAAAGACTAAATTTTACATTAATCCTACTGGAAAATTTGTTATAGGTGGGCCACAATCAGATACAGGTATGACTGGAAGAAAAATTATAGTAGATACATATGGTGGTATAGCACCACATGGAGGTGGTGCTTTCTCTGGTAAAGATCCTACAAAAGTTGATAGATCAGCTGCATATATGGCGAGATATCTTGCAAAAAATATAGTCGCAAGTGGCGCTGCAAGCGAATGTACTGTTCAAATAGCATATGCTATAGGTGTAAAGGAGCCAGTTGGTCTTTATGTAGATACTCATGGAACTGGTTTAATATCTGATGAAGAACTTGTTAAAATCATAAAGAAAAATTTTGATTTATCACCTCAAGGTATAATTAAGAGTTTAGACCTTATAAAACCAATATATAGAAAAACAGCTGCGTATGGTCATTTTGGTAGAGAGATAAAAGAATTTACTTGGGAGAAGATAGATAAATTAGATATTTTTAAGGGAAATAAAGTTATTAAAAAATGTAATTGTGATGTTTGTTAAAAAATTTTCTATATAATACAAGGGAGGTTATTGTGATTACAAAAAAGAACTTTGATGTAGCGGATTTGTCTCTTTCTAAAGAAGGAAAAAAGAGAATTGAGTGGGCATCAAAGGATATGCCAGTTTTAAATATGATAGGTGAAAGATTTGAAAAGGAAAAGCCACTAAAAGGAATAAAGATATCATGTTGTCTTCATGTAACAACTGAAACTGCTAATCTTATGCTTACTTTAAAAAAAGGAGGAGCAGATGTGTGTCTTTGTGCATCTAACCCACTTTCAACACAAGATGATGTTGCCTCTTCTTTAGTGAAGGATTTTGATATAAAAGTGTTTGCTGTAAAGGGTGAGGATAACAAGACTTATTATTCACATATACAAGCTGCTGTAAGTCACAGACCTAATATAACTATGGATGATGGAGCAGATGTCATTTCTACAATTCACAAAAATTGGAAAGATATTGATTTTCATATAATAGGTGGTACTGAAGAAACTACAACTGGAGTTATAAGACTAAAAGCTCTTAAAAAAGAAGGTAATTTAAAATATCCTGTAATAGCAGTCAATGATTCTATGACCAAACATATGTTTGACAACAGATATGGTACTGGGCAGTCAACTATAGATGGAATACTTAGAGCAACAAATATATTGCTTTCTGGAAAAAATTTTGTTGTTTGTGGGTATGGATGGTGTGGTAGAGGAGTTGCTCAAAGAGCAAAAGGTGCAGGGGCAAATGTTATTATAACAGAAGTTGATGAAATAAAAGCTCTTGAAGCAGTTATGGATGGATATGTCGTTATGAGTATGGATGAAGCTGCAGAGGTCGGTGATGTGTTTGTTACTGTTACAGGTAATATAAATGTCATAGATAAGAGGCATTTTTTCAAAATGAAAAATGGTGCTATTGTGGCTAATAGTGGACATTTTAATGTTGAAATAAATATCAAAGCATTAAAAGAAATATCTACATCTAAAAAAAATATCCGTCCTTTTGTTGATGAATATATAATAAATGGAAAATCTATATATCTTCTTGCTGATGGGAGATTAGTAAATTTATCAGCAGCTGAAGGGCATCCTGCTTCTGTTATGGATATGTCATTTTCAAACCAAGCACTTGCATGCGAATACCTTGTTAAAAATTCAAATAAATTAGAAAAAGATGTATATGTTTTACCTGAAGATTTAGATAGAGAGATTGCTAGATTAAAATTAAAATCTATGGGAGTGAAAGTAGATAAACTTACAGAAGAGCAAAAAAAATATCTTTCAAGCTGGAGAGAAGGAACATAAAATAGGGGGGTATATGAAATGTGTGATAATAGATGATAATCCTTTTACAAGGATGACTCTTAAAGCAGCTATAGAAAAAATGGGGAATCAAGTGGTTGGTGAAGCAGATTCTGTGAGTAATGCTATTCAACTTTTGAAAAAAACGGATGCTGATGTAATTCTTTTAGACCTTATTCTTCCAGATGGTAATGGTATTGAACTTTTAAGTTTTATAAATAAAAACAAGAAAGTTATAGCGATAACCGCAGTTGACCAAGATATAGTTGATGAAGAGTTAAAAAAAAATGGTGTTAAAACTATTTTGAGAAAACCTTTTTCATACGAAGAACTTCGAAAGGTATTGGAAAGTATAATATGATAAATCTCAATAAAAAAATTGAAGAGATAATAAAAAGAGGATTAATTAAAGCATCAAACAGACTTCAAAGAATAACATCTGTTAATTGGACAATTAGTGAAGTTAAAGTAGGTCCTATTAAAATTGATGATGAAGATTGTATTTGTGTGTATTTAAAATCAGAAACAGAATTTTCATGTGTTCTTACTGTGTCAGAAAAAGATGCAGGAAAAATAATGAAATATTTTATCACTTCTTATTTACCTCAATTTAATACGTTGGAGATAATGGAGTTTTTCGTAAATGAACTTGGAAATATAATATTAAATTCCTCTTTAAGTGAATTTGCTAATGAACTTAAAATAAAAATAATACCACATCCGCCTAATACAATAAAAGGAAAAAAATCTTTTATAATAGAAAATATTCTTTCAATGATAGAAACTTCTAATCATGCTGTTATTTCAAGTAGAATAAAACTTATTATAGAAAACACAATAGTTATAGATGTTTACTATTTCATCTCAAAGAATTTTATTGAAAGAATATTATGAGTGTCTTAATTATCATATTATCTCTAATGCTAAACGCTCATGAAGTTGATATTTCTCTTGAAAAAACTAGTACTAAACTTACTTCAAAACCTATATATACTAAAATAGAATATATTAATCTTTCAGAAAGAAATAATAATTTTCGAGTTAGAGTTAATTTTAAGAATACATCTTCTAAAAAACTAAAAGCCATAGTAATGCGGTATTCTTTTAAGATTATACTTGAAAGGAACTCAAATCGATTTGAAACTATATCACTCGTGTCTTCATTTTTAAGAGAGAGTGAAATTAAGCCTTACGAAAGTAAAAGTTTTTATATATATGGTATAAAAAATCTTTTTATGGAAATAAACAAATTACGCAAAGTTGGTTATAAACCAATGTTTGTGAAAATTGAATTAATGAAGGAGCCCAAAAAAGATGAAGATATTATAATAAAAGATGCTTTATTTGAGATAAAGGAGGATTTTTAAATATGATAGATGTAAAATTATTACGTACAAATCCAATAATAATTGAAAATTCAATTGTTAAGAGAGGTGGTAGATATCTACCATATTTTAAACAATTAATTGAGAAAGATAAACTTCGCCTTGAAAAGCTCAAAGAAATTGAAAATTTAAACAGAAGAAGAAATGAAATAACTAGAGATATTGGTAACTTAAAGAAAAACAATCAGAGCATCCCTCAAGATTTAACTGACGAAGCAAACAAGATAAAAAATTCTATATCAAATATAGAAGAAGATTTAAAAAGACTAGATGAGGAAGTTAATAATCTTTTGTTAAGTATTCCAAATATTTTAGACCCATCTGTGCCTGAAGGCAAATCTGATGAGGATAATAAAGTAGTGTATGAAAATCTTTGTGGAAAAAGAAATTTTGATTTTACTCCACTTTCTCATTGGGAGATTGGTGAGAAACTTGGAATTCTTGATTTTGAAACAGCATCGATTCTTAGTGGTTCAAGATTTGCTTTACTTAAAGGTAAGGGTGCTTCTCTTGAGAGAGCATTAATAAATTTTATGCTTGATTTACATACAAAACAACATAATTATCAGGAAATATTTCCACCTTTTTTAGTTAACAGAAAAACCATGATTGGAACAGGTCAACTACCAAAATTTGAAGAAGATCTTTATAAAGTTTTTACTGAACCTGAACTTTTTTTGATACCAACTGCCGAGGTTCCATTGACAAATATGTATGCTGATAAAATTTTAAAAGAAGATGAATTACCTAAACAATTTACAGCCTACACAGCCTGTTTTAGACAGGAAGCTGGCAGTTATGGTAAAGATACAAAAGGTCTTATTAGGAATCACCAATTTAATAAAGTTGAGCTTGTTTGGATAACAACACCAGAAAGGTCAGATGAAATTCTTGAACTTATGACCAGACACGCGAAAAGAGTTTTAGAAATTTTAGAACTTCCACACAGAGTTATTCAATTATGTAGTGGAGATATTGGTTTTGCTTCTTCTAAAACTTATGATATAGAGGTTTGGATGCCGTCAGAAAACAGATTTAGAGAGATATCCTCTTGTTCAAACTGTAAAGATTTTCAAGCACGTAGGATGAATACTCGTTTTAAAAGACCTGATGGAAAAATTGAGTACGTTCATACTTTAAATGGTTCTGGACTTGCAGTAGGAAGAACTTTTGCTGCCATACTTGAAAACTACCAAAATCCTGATGGTTCTGTCTCAATACCTAAAGCTTTGATTGAATATACTGGTTTTGATGTAATATGAATTTTATTATCCTTTTATTTTCAGTTATATTTAATTTTTTAAATGCTCAATTCCTTACTCAAAATAATCGGGAAATAATGGAAATGTCTCAGCAGGGAATAGAATATATTTACTCTATTAAACCTATTGAAGCAAGAAAAGTATTTAGTGAGCTTATAAATAAGTATCCAGAACATCCTTTTGGACATTTTGGACTTGCTATGTCTAAATGGGCAGAGTTTGAATATTTGGATGAACAAACATCGACAACTCTTGATGAAGAGTATCATACATTAAGTAAAAAAGCAATTGAGATAGGAGAATTATGGATTAAAAAAAATCCTGCTGATGCTCAAGCGAGAATGTGTTTAGGTGGAACTTATGGACTTTTAGCTCGACTTTACGTTACTCAGCATAGATGGATAAAAGCGTATTTTGCTGGGAAAAAAGCAGTGTCTAATATGAAAAAAGCTTTAGAATTAGATCCAAATTTGTATGACGCATATCTTGGATTAGGTTTATGGGAATATTCGGCAGGTACCCTTGGTGGTGTAATAAAAATACTAGCATCTTTTCTTGTGAGAGGAGATGCTAAGAAAGGTATAGAATATTTAAAACTATGTGCTGAAAATGGAAGATTCAATAAAACTGCTGCAAAACTTCTTCTAATTGAGATATTTACACAAACTGATAGCCAATATTCAAATCCACAACTTGCTGTTAAGTGGTCAAAAGAACTTTTTGAAAAGTATCCTAATTTAGCTCAAATGCATTTTGTTTTGATAGTATCACTTTATGAGGCAAAGATGTATGATGAAGTGGAAAAAGAAATGAAAGAATACTTAAAAAGAATTGAAAGTGGATTTGAGAGTTATCATTCAACGTATTATCCAAGGATTTATTTGTCTCTTGGTACATTGTATATGGTGAAAAATGATCTAATAAAGGCATATGATTATTTTAAAAAATCAGCAGATTTCATTGAAAAAGAAAAAAAACCAACAAGATGGGCAGTTTGGAGTGTTGTTAGAATGGGAAATGTATATGATCTTAAAGGTGAAAGAAAAATGGCATTAGAAATGTATAAAAAAGCACTTTCCTATCCTGATTTATGGGGATTTAAGGATTATATAGAAGAGAATATTAAATCTCCTTTTACAATAAAAAAATATCTTGCGACTCAACTTCCACCGCCATGAATAATTTATCTTTTGAAACTATAATTTACTTATCTACTGCTATAATAGCATGGGGGCTTGGCGCTATATTTGATAAGCTTGTTTTAAAATACATTAATTCAACTCATGCTTTTTATTTAAGATTATTAGTTATGGTTATTTTATTTATTTCTATCATACTATTTAGAATAAACTCAACACTACATGATATAAAGAAAACTCCTTTTCCTGCATATATCTATACGTTTTTAGGTGTATTTATGGCAATGCTTGGAGTTTTTACATATCTTAGAGCAATGAGTATTTCTGAAGCTTCGCGAATTGTTCCAATATCTTCTACTTATCCTTTGATAACACTTTTTGTAGCTGTTTTAATTTTAGGTGAAAGTTTTACATTATTAAAGTTTTTTGGTACTATTTTAATTATTTTTGGGGTATATTTAATATCTAAATAAATATGGCAAAAGTAACTATAAAATTATACACAACGCTTAAAGAAAGATTAAACAAGAGTCATGTTGAAGTAAATGCTAACACATTAAAAGAAGCTCTCGAAAAGCTTTGTATCAAAGAGAAGAAAATAAAAAATATTCTTTTTGAGAAAAAGGGAAAAGTAAAAGGATACTTTGTTATAACAATTAATTCTAATATAATAGATAATTCAAAAATATCTAAAATTAAGCTGTTTAATGGAGATATAATAAACATATTTCCACCTGTAAGTGGTGGATAAATTTAATGTTTAATTTATGAAATCTCATACTTCTTATATTACCATGTATACAAAAAAAAGATATGAGATAATAAACATTACTCATTTGATAGAAGAAGAACTAAAAAAAAGTGGAATCAAAGAAGGATTATGTTTAGTAAATGCTATGCATATAACAGCAAGTGTTTTTATAAACGACAATGAGAATGGACTTCATAGAGATTTTTTAAACTGGCTTGAAAAACTCGCTCCATATTCCAAATCATCATATGAACATAACAAAACAGGAGAAGATAACGGAGATGCCCACCTCAAAAGAACAATTATGGGAAGAGAGGTTGTTATAGCAGTTACAAATGGTAAGCTTGATTTTGGACCTTGGGAACAAATTTTTTATGGAGAATTTGATGGACAGAGACCGAAAAAAATATTAATCAAAATAATAGGTGAATAAGAACTTAATCCCACCCAATATCTTCTATATCGCTTTTATTAAAAAGTTGATGTGATTTTTGTTGTAATTTTTTAGAATTAACCTGTTTTTGTTTATCGAGATTAATCTCTTTTAAATTTAAATATGTCTTGTTGTTCTTTTTTTTGTATATATATTTATCTAATTCCTTTTCTTCAATGGCCCAGTTCCTGCCTATTCTTATAGCTTTTAACTTTCCTTTCTTTATTTGTTTGAACACAGCAATTCTTGATATTCCAATTCTATTGGCGAACTGAGGAATAGATAAAAAATTTGACATAATAGTTAACCTATGTTAATTATTATATAAATTTATAATAATATTTGTCAATATCTATTATTATATCATAATTTTTAGTTAACTTATGTTAACTAAAAGAAAAATTATTTTTTATTTATGAGATTGAACAAAATAACTGAGAAAATAGCTCCTATTCCATCCATGAGCATATCTTTTTGGGCATCCCAAACATCTCCCTGACTTCCAAGGAAGGCTGCAGCTTGTTGAGGTGAAGTTATTAAAGTATAAGACCATTCAGCTATTTCATATATAGCGGCTACTGCTAATATAAAAGAAATAGATAGTATTGTAAGAAACCATTTCTCTTTTACAAGTTGTTTTTTTATGATGTATTCTGAAATTGGGTATGCAAAGAAACCAACGGTAAAATGCGCTACCCTATCAAAATTATTCCTTTGGAAACCAAATAATTCTGTAAAAAAGGAAAAGGGAACTCTTTCAAATGTATAGTGGGCTCCTGTTGTATGTAAGAATATAAATATACTCATAAGAATATAAGATGTATTAGAAAATGTGAATTTTTTATAAGTTAAAACTAGTGTTAATACTATAACAGCTACTGGAATATTTTCTGCTATCCATATATTTCTATCATATGGTTTTATTCCCATAATAATAAAATAAATTATATAAAGCAAAAGCAAGAATAAAGGAATATTAAAACCTAATTTTCTAAAGTTCATATTAAAAACCTATTATATCAATTATTCGTATAATATGCCATATGATTAACTCTACATATTTTTTTATTTATATTTTTTGAATAATGTGCATGTTATATCTGAAATAATGAACTATGTTTTTTAAAATAATTATTTTAAGGTTAGTTTACAAAAAATACCTTATCATGAAATTAAAAATTTTACTACTGATTATTATGATGAAATAGATATTTTATAAATACCTTCTTAAAACCGTAGCTGAATTAAATAAAAAATATTTACTTAAGGGTTATTATATTCATACTGCTCTTACAAATTGCATAATGTTTAATGATTAAGAATATATAAAAGTTATGAATAGACTAATGGAAGTAGTTGTGCTGTTATTTTTATTGGATATATTGACAAATCTGTAAAATTACTTAGTTCTTATTGGATATTATTATTCACAGGAGCTTAAAGAAGCTGGAAAAGGTGGATTGTATCACAGAAATGCTATATTTTCCAAATATGGATGCCCTGATATGGATTTTAAAAAAGATTGTTATGTAATTATCCTGAAATTAAAAAAATATTAAATACTTTGATGATTTTACATCCATCTTTATGGAAGCTTTCAAAACCTACTTGAAATATCAATATTCTTTCTACTGTTTTTGTTGGTGAAAGATTTAATGGTAGAGTTACAGATTATTAAAATATTTAAAAAAATCGTAAAATTATTATAAGGAGGGTTAATGCGAAAGATAATGGTATTAGTAATGAGTATTGTTTTTATCCCTGCTATCCATGGAGCAGATTATGGAAGTGCAGGATGTGGGTTAGGAAGCATGATTTTTAAACAAGACAATACTGCACCCGCTCAAATACTTGCTTCTACAACAAATGGGACATCTTGGAGTCAAACATTTGGTATAACTTTTGGTACTTCCAATTGCAACAACAAGGGTTTAATTCAATTATCAAAAGCCAGAGAAGCATATATAGAAGCTAATTATAAGGATATAGCGAAAGATGTTGCAAGAGGAAATGGAGAATATCTTGTTGCTTTAGCAAAACTATATGGTTATAGCAACAATATAGATACTTTTGTGCTTATTTTGAAAAGGAATTATGACAAAATATTTTCATCTAACAGCGCAAAAGTAGCTTTTGAAGAAATAAACAAACTTGTCAGTTAATTTGTATATGAGGGTCAATGTTTTAAAAGCGTTGGCCCTCTTTTTTCCTCTTTTTAATCTATATTCGTTTTCCTATTCTAGCAAAGAAGAGTATGAAGTTTATTTATTAAAAAAAGCTGAGGAATTAAAACTTTGGGAAGATATATATTGGCATAAACTTTTATACTATCGCAAAAGTTTTATAAAAGGTTATAAAAGTCAAAACATAAAAACTGATTTTTTTCTTTCAAAATACGGAAGATATTCTCCAAAATCGGAACTATTAAGACATGTAAATAGTTTTTTCTATGATGTAGATGATGATAAATCTCCAGAGTGTAAGTTTCCATTGAGATACAAATGGTTAAGAAAAAAATTAGAGGTAGACCCTTTAATTATTCCTGTAAAAGAATGTAAAGAATTTAAAGAATGGAAAAAGATATTAAATCCTAGTTCTGTATCTATTGTGTTTGCATCAGGATATCTTTCAAATCCTTCTACACTTTATGGGCATACTTTTTTGATATTGAGAAATCCTGAAAATTTTATTTCACCAATTTTAGATTATACTATAAATTATGCTGCTTCAACTGATGATAAAATTGGACTTAGTTATGCTTTTAAAGGTATTTTTGGATTTTATCCTGGTAAGTTTTCAACTCTTCCATATTATATGAAAATACAAGAATATCAAAATATGGAAAGTAGAGATTTATGGGAGTATCCACTTAATTTGACTAACGAAGAAATAGATATTCTTTTAATGCATCTCTGGGAGCTTGGAAAGGCAGAATTTTCATATTATTTCTTTTCAAAAAATTGTTCTTGGCAGCTTTTACCACTTTTTGATATTATAAAAGATAGTACCGTTTCAAATTTATTTTCACTTTGGGCTATACCAACAGATACATTAAAAATTATTGTCTATAATTTTGGAGATGAGAGAAAATTTATATATAGACCGTCTCTTTATTCAAAACTTAAAGCTAAAATTGAAAATTTAAATCCACAAGAAGAATATGCTTCTTTAAAAATCATATCTGATATTAGAAATTACGAGATTTTTAAAAGCAGTTTTAATGAAGCTTCAAGATATAAAATGCTTGATACTATTGTTGACTATTTTTCTTTTTTACATTATACTGGAGAAATATCTCAGAAAGATATGGATATAAAAATGAATTCATTACTTTCTGAAATGAATCAGATTACTTATAAGAATCAGATTGATATATCTAATAATCAAAAATACCCTCCTCTTTTTGCAAGGAATACTATGCGTTTATCTATTGGGAATGAAAATAGAGGAGGATATTTTTCATATATTTTTGAGCTCCGTCCGGCACTTGGAGAATTACTTGATTTCAATGATGGTTATAGTGAAAATTCTGTTCTTGAGATGGGAAGGGTTGACCTGCGCTATATAAACGAATTACAAAAGTTTTACGTAAAAAATTTCACTGCTGTAAATGTAATGAGTTTAATACCTATGGATAGATGGTTTAAGAAGACATCTTGGAGTATTAAATTTGGTTATGCTGAACATGATTTGAGTGATATTAATCATATTAAAGGTAATTTTTATATTCAAACTTTAAAAGGATATTCTTTCCAAAACAAATCATTATTTAGTTCAATTTTTTACACATTAGGCGGTTTTTCATTTAATTATATAACAAAAGGAGACAATAAGTTTAAACCATCTTTAGATTTTTTTTGTGGATTTACAGGTGGAAAAACGAAAATAAAATATGATTTAAATATTGAATTAAAAGGTTATAAAAATGAACGAGGATTTTCACAGTTAAATCTTGGAGTTTCTTTCGGTATTAGCAAAAACATATCTACAGTTATTAAATATTCAAAATCAAACGTAGATGAATCAACTTCTATGCTTCTTAATTTTTTTATTTTCCCTCTTTAATTTTATTTTATATTAATTTTGTTTTTTTAATTTCATTTAATAAGTTAATCTCTCCGCATTTTTGAGCATTACATGTTTTGTAAGCATCTGTTTCATTACAAGGAAAACAATCTGTATTGCTTTTAATTATCATGCATTTTTCGCTTAAGGGGCCGAATCTCTTTATATTAACAAAACCTTTAAATATTATTGCTGATGGTAAGTTGAATAAGCTACAAATTTGTCCAACGAAACTATCTATTGTAACAACAAATTTTGAATTTTTTAACACATAAAATAAATCGCATAAAGAAGTTTTTCCTACTAAATTAATTACTTTTTCATAAATTAAAAGTTCTAAATCATTAACTCTATCTTTCTTACTGCCAATCAATACTATATAATAAAACTCTTTATAGTAATATATAAATTCTTTCCATTTATCAAATGATATCATCTTTTTTTTATCTCTTGAAAATATGTTGCACACGATGTATTTCCCTTTCATGTCTTCAATTAATTTCTTTATATCTTCGGAATAATTTTTAATATATGATACATCTGGTAATCCGCAAAATGGATATTTTGGAATATCTATTTTCCATCTTAAAATATCTAAAAAATTTTCTATTTCGTGTTGGTCATTTTTCCATTTTATTTTTTTATCAATTAAAAAACTAAAACCTATATTTGGGTATCCGGCAATAAATTTTGTCCCACCTAATTTTACTATTGGAACAGTATTTGGAAAAGAAGCTCTAAGTTCAAAAACTATATCAGGTTTTATTTTTCTAAGTTTATATATTACCGTAATTAATGAGAATATCTTTTTTAAGAAATTTTCACTATTAATGAAAAATGGTTTATATTCTATTACTTCATCGATATATGGATTGCCATCTAATAATTGTTTAGCTTGACTATTACATAAAAAGTATATTTTTGATTTTGGAAATTTTTCTCTAACTATTTCAATTATTCTTAAAGACAAAATCAAATCTCCCAGATGCCCTATATTTGAAATCAAAATACTTTCAAAAGAAGGTTTTTTATCTTTTTTATATAATAAGCTTCCAATATTATCAATTAATGATATTACATTTATTAAAATTGGATTTCTAAAAAAGTATTTTTCTTTAGGTTTAAACAAATCTTTTATTACTTCAATACCCTTTTTATAAAACATCTTTTATTAAATTTTAATAAATTTGTGAATAAAATAGTCTGAAGTATAAACTGCTATAATATTCTTATGTATAAAGGTTATAAGATAGTTTGTGTTACCCCTGCAGGGAGAAGACGTTATTTACGAATATTAGCCTCATATGTTTTGTTGGCGGATATTGTTGATAGATGGGATTTATGGCTAAACACAGAAAATGAAGAGGATATTAAGTTTATTGAGTAAAAAATTTGTTTCCTAATAAAATCAATCTTGTTCCTCATTCTGAAGGGAAAATTAATGGCTGTTTATCAATTGGTGATTTTTTTAGATATTGTGTAGAAGATGATACTATATATGTGAGACTAGATGATGATATTGTTTGGCTTGAAGATAATTTTTTTCAAAACTTTTTAGATGAAAGGATAAAAAGCAGAGAATATTTTTTAGTATTTTCATTAATTATAAATAATGCTATCTGTACTCATTTGTTGTATGTAAATGATAAGATAAAGTATCATCAATATATTAAAGCTAATGCTTATGATGAAATAGCATGGAAGAATAATGAATTTGTATATACCCTCCATAAATGGTTTATTAAAAAAGTTAAAAATAGAGATTTGAGTGATATAAAACTTTCTTATTATCCAATAGCATTAAACCGATTTTCAATCAACTGCATATCATGGTTTGGTGAAGATTTTAAAAAATTTGATGGAATTATAGTTGGTGATGAAGAAGAATATCTTACAGTAATAAAACCAGCTCAACTTGGAAAAGTAAATTTAATAGTAGGGAATTGTATTGTTTCACATTTTGCTTTTTATACTCAACGTGAGTTTCTTGATAAAACTGACATCTTAAGTGAATACGAGTATATATTATTAAAAAATTCTAAATTTAGTGATATTTTCGAGAAAGTTTGTGAATACAAAGATTTTGGAATAGATGAAAATGAGTTTAATTTATTAAACTTGAATAAAAATTTTAGTTTATTTAAAAAAATAAGAAGTATTATAGCTAATTTTAAAATCCCCTTGCCATCAATAAAGTTCATCAAAATTAAGGATTTATATTATTTATTTTTCAAAAAAAATTACTTTTAATTTTTTTGCACTGATTTTAGTATAATTTTATTAGTGATTATGATAGGAATTTTATAAACGAAGCGTTAATATATTTTGGAGGGTTGTGTGAAGGTTAAGATTCAGATATTGGGGGCAGGATGTATTAAATGCAGCAAGTTATATGAGAATGCTGAGAGAGCTGCAAAGGAATTAGGTATAGATTATGAAATTGAAAAGATATCTGATTTTAAAAAAATCTCTCAAATGGGTGTAGTAATTACTCCTGCTTTAGCTATAAATGGTGAAGTTAAGATTAGTGGGAGAGTTCCAAGTATTGAAGCGCTTAAAGAATTATTTAAAAGTTCAAGTTAAAAATATTTAAGGGAATTATAGAAAATTAATGGACATTCGAAAAGATGTTAGAAAAACTTATTCAAAAATTGCTAAAAAACAAACAACATGTTGTAATTCAGAAAGCTGTTGTGAAAATAAGAAAGATGTAGTTGTTAAAGAATCTGATCTTGGACTTTCATGTGGGGAGCCTGTTATGTTTTCAAAAATTAAGGAAGGTATGACTGTTGTTGACTTAGGGTGTGGAGCTGGCAAGGATGTTTTTATAGCTGCTAAAATTGTTGGGGATAGTGGAAAAGTTATAGGCATAGACATGACAGATGATATGATAAAACTTGCCAGGAGAAATGCTAAGAAATTCAAAGATATAACAAATCTTGATAATGTAATATTCAAAAAAGGATATATAGAAGATATTCCTTTAGAAAATAACATAGCAGATCTTGTAATTTCAAACTGTGTTATAAATTTATCTCCTCAAAAGGAGAAAGTTTTCAAAGAAATCTATAGAATTTTGAAAGATAAAGGTGAAATGGTAATTAGTGAC
>JANZZP010000052.1 GCA_026419335.1 Elusimicrobiales bacterium
AAGGAAAAACTGTAAAATACAAAAAACTATTTGAAGTAATTCTTAATTCAATGAAAATAAAAAGATTGATAATAGAATTACCAGTTTATTTATTTCTACCAATTGTAATTTTATCATTTATACTTAAAAAATCCATACTTATATATGATACATACTTAATGCTTTTATGCAGTGAAAAAATTTATTAGTTAAAAGGTAAAATCATATCTTAAATCTTAAATAAAAATATAAAATATAAGTATAAAGGAGATTATATGAAAAAAATTATTTTTATAACAATAATAATATCAATCACATCTTGCACATCTTTTAAAAATTTATCAAAAATACCAAAAATAGATAAAGCTTCAAACTTTGCAGTGTTAACTTTTATAAACAACTCAGAAACTCCTTCTTCTGGACTTAAAATAAAGAATATAATTGAAAATGAATTATTTACAAAAGGATATAATATAGTTTTCCTCAATTCAGATTCTGAAACAGACAATATAACAGAACAAGAAATTTACAACAAGATAGAAGAGATGAAGTCAAAAGCGAGATATTTTGTTTTTGGATATGTAAATGAATGGAGATATAAATCAGGTATAGATTTTGAACCTGCTGTAAGTATAACTCTAAACATATACGATTCAAAAGACAATTCAATAATATGGAGCGGCAGAATATCACAAAATGCCTCATCATATAGTTCTACATCTCAAATAGCATCAAAAGCAGTAAAAAAATTATTGAAAAATTTCTAAATGAAAAAAAACTTATCTATATATTCAGATGTATCTATAGTTGCTCTTGTTTTTGAAACTATTTTTTTAACTACAATTTTCTTTATAATAACATATATAACAAACAAAACAGACCCTTTAATGATAAAAGAAGAGATAAATATTCTTTTAATATTTATAAGTGTTATAACACTCTTTTATGGGCTTATAGCAGGAATAATATTAATATTTATATCTGGAATATTTATACATAGCTTTTATTCTCCTTTCCCTTTAAATTATTTTGTTAATAATATACTTTTTATGCTTATATTTGCTGAGTTTCATTATTTTTGGCAAAGAAAAATAAAACGATATCAAAAAGAACTAGATTATCTAAATTCAAGATTTGTTGAAATTAATACTGCGTTTCAAATGCTTAAATTATCGCATGATCAGATGGAAAAATCATACATCACTAAAGTAAAAAGTATAAGAAATATAATCGCGGAAATAAAAAAACTTTATTTAATCAAGCCAGAAAATGCCTATGAAGAGCTGTTTAATGTAATAGTTAAAAATTATGGAATTAGGAAAGGTTTTCTGCTTTTATATGACAAAAATACTTTTAAAAAAATCATATCACTAAACTCACAAACAGAACCAGATTTTTCTAGTTTAGTACTAACCGAAACAATAAGTAGAAAAAAACCAACATACTTACCAGAATATAAAGATTTTAGAAAAGATTATTTAGCAGCAATTCCAGGTAATACCTCTTCAGATAACCTCTTACTCATATTAGTAATAGAAGATATATCATTTATAAACTACACAAAAGAAACTATTTTTTCAATATGGGTTATCTTAAACTATTTTTCAGATGTGATTAAATCATTTGAAGAAAATTCAGAGTTAATAAAAAAATATCCTACCTGCCCTGAGGAATTTATAATTGAAATTAAAAGAATGTCATATATGAAAAAACAAATTGGAACAAACAGTACTATATTATTAATAAAAAACCAATCAGAAATTTCCACAACAAATGTCGCTAAATTCATTGAACTAAAAATAAGAAGTTCAGATATTATATGTAGTAAAGCTAACTTTATTTTTATTCTTTTCCCATTATCTTCATATGAAAACATTATAAGCGTAATAGAAAAATTAAAAAATGACATAAAAAGTAATTTTGCATTAAAAGATGAAAGTATAAGTTTTATGGTATTTGATGTCTTAGAAATGGGAGAAAAAACTATAGATTATTTATACAAATTTATATTAGAAAATGACACAAAATCAAATAATATACACTTCAATATTACTTGAACTTGCTTCAATAAGTTCTATATTAATTGGTAAAAATTTTATATATGTAATTCTCTTTTTCCTATTTCATATAATAGCATCTTTACTAATATCTACCATATTAATACAACTAATACCCAAAAGATATACTTACAGTAAAATATTTACACTAAGTTTCTTTACTCTCATAAACTCAATTACATTTTTCATTGGATATTTAATCTCTTTTTATTTCGTTTTTGTTATTTTGAGAAAAATCAAAATAAGGCAAAATTATAAACTAAACATATTATCATTACCATCAACTCTAGATTATCCAAAGACAAAAAGAAATCTAGGAGAAGGAGCATATTCTGAAATTGATTCATCCAACACATCTATTATAAAATCAAGGGTAATTGACAAGTTATCAACTGAAAATTCAAAAATGTCAATATCTTTATTAAAAAAATATATAAATGATCCTGATTATGAGATAAGAATGTTTGCATTTCAAAAAATATCTACAATTAAAAACACAATTATTTCACAAATAAAAGAATTAATAGAATATTTTAAAAAAAATCCAAATGATTTTTATACATTAAAAAGGATAGCTATATTATATTGGGAAATATATAATCTTGGGATTGGAGATGATGCATTGAAAAATTTTTACATATCACAAATAAATTTTTATATAAGTAAAGCACAAGCTATTGCAGGTGATGGTGAACTTTTATTCATACAAGCAAATTTAATGAAAGAACTAAAAGACTATGATGAAGCTTTAAAATTATTAGAAAAATCCCTATTATATGGAGCAAATCCACATGATGTTTTACCTATTATGGCAGAAATATACTACTATAAAAATGACTATGAAAAAGTAAGAGAAATATTGTCAAAAGAATCATCTTTAAAATATGATATTAATACATCTAATCTTACAGATTTATGGATAAATATATAAAAAAAAGTAATTATGTTGATATTATGTTAATTTGTGAAGGAACATTTCCTTATATAAAAGGAGGTGTTTCTTCGTGGATATATCAGATTATAAAAAACTTAAGAAATTTTAGTTTTGGAATTGTATTTTTAGGAGGAAAGGAAAGAGATTATAAAGAAATACGATATGAACTACCTCAAAATTTATTACATTTAGAAGTTCATTTCCTCTTTGATGAAATACAAAAGAATATAGATAAAATAAAAATAAAAGAAATACCATATCTAGTCGAAAAAATGAGGAATCTCCATTATTGGTTTAGAAAACATCAAGATAATCTATCTGATGAATTAAAAAAAATAAGTTTCTATAAAGAAATAGACCATCAGCAATTTTTATTTTCCAAAAACTCTTTCAAGTTTATAGAAGAGGAATATAATAAAAACTGCCCTGATGTGCCTTTCATAGATTATTTTTGGACTGTAAGAAATATTCACTATCCAGTATGGAAAATTGTAGAAATAGCAGAAAATCTTCCTGATTTTAAAATAGTTCACTCACCATCTACAGGTTATGCAGGATTTTTATCATCTTTTATAAAAAATAACTATAACAAAAAATTTATATTAACAGAACATGGTATATATTTACTTGAAAGAAAAATTGACTTACTCATTGCTAACTGGATTGAAGAATATAAAATAAATTTATTTAAAGATTCCTCAGAAAAAAACTATCTAAGAGAACTTTGGGTAAGATTTTTTGCAGGAATGAATAAATTTGCATACGAAACCGCTAATCTGATAATATCTCTCTATCCTGGCGCACAAAAAACTCAAATATCATTAGGAGCTGATCCAAATAAAACTATAATAATACCTAATGGGATAAATATAGAAAAATACATAAATTGCAGAAAAGATTTTGATAAATTAAAACCAATAATTACGTTTATTGGAAGAGTCGTTCCAATAAAAGATGTAAAAACATTTATAACTGCTATAAAAATAGCCTCAGAAAAAATAAAAGATATCGAAGGATGGGTTGTTGGCCCTTACGACGAAGACCCACAATATTTTGAAGAATGTAAAGACTTAGCAAAAATTTTAGAAATAGAGAAAAATATAAAATTTCTAGGATACAAAGATACGGTTGAAATATTATCACAATCAGCAATTTTATCACTAACATCTATAAGTGAAGGTATGCCAATAGTTGCTCTTGAAGCAATGGCAGCAGGAGTTCCATGTGTTCTTACAGATGTAGGGTCATGTAAAAACCTAATATATGGGATAGATGAAAACGATATGAAATTAGGGAAAAGTGGAGAAATTGCTCCAGTTGGTAACTCTCAAATAATTGCAAAAGAGTATGTAGATATACTTTCTGATAAAAATTTATGGAAACAATATTCAGAAAATGCAATTAAGAGAGCTGAATTATTTTATGATGAAAAAAAGATGCTTTCAAAGTATAATGAAATATATAAAAATTACATTTAGATAACTATGGCTGGAATTGGATTTGAATTGAAAAAAATATTCAATGAAAAAAGTTTTTTATCGATAATAAAAGTTTATAGTTATTCTGTTATATTAAGCTCTGGACCTTGGATTATATCAATATTAACAATACTTTATATAGGATTATTTAAAATTTCAATTTATAAAGACTTTACTAATGTAGTACAATTTCAAGTTTCGATTACATATATAATTATGTTAAGTCTAATTTTTTCAAGTCCATTCCAGTTAGCATTTTCTAGATACACAGCAGACAAAATATTTGAGCGAAAAGAAAACATAATACTTCCATCTTTTATAGGATTAATTACTATAACAATAGCAATCGGAATAATATTTGGTATCTTTTTTTCATATTTAATGATAAGGGAATCAACTGTTTTTTACAATATAATTTTTATAAGCAACTTTGTAATAGTTAGTTGTATTTGGATTTCCAACTCTCTTCTTCTTGGGATAAAAAATTACAAATCTATCTTCTTATCATATCTTTTATCATACCTACTAATAACTATTCTTATTCTATTAACAAAAAATAGCAAATTAGAATATATGGTTTTATCTTTTTGTTTTGGTAATATAATACTTTTATTTCTATTTATTTATCTTATAGTAAAAAGATATCCTTCAAATGAATTAATAAACTTTAAATTTTTATCAAATCTAAACTTAGATCTAATTTTAGCATCTATTTTTTACAATATAGCGATTTGGATTGATAAAATAATATTCTGGTTTAGTGATTTAACAGGAGTTAAAATTTTAGGTAACTTAAGCATATCACCAGCATATGATTTACCTATATTTCTTGCATACTTATCTATTATACCAGCAATGGCAATATTTTTTTATAGACTTGAAGCTGATTTCGCTTATAAATATGAAGAACTTTTTAATGCCATACTTGATTATGGTACTTTAAATGAGATAAAAAAGATAAAAGAAGAAATGATAGATTCGTTGAGATTAATGATAAGAGAAATAGTAATAATTCAAGGTATTTTTAATATTATAATATACTTTTTTGCACCAAAAATATTTATTTCCCTTAAAATACCTCAATTATATCTTCCACTTTTTTGTATAGATCTAATAGGTGTACAAATGCAGATGGGATTTATGGCTATATTAAGCGTACTTCACTATATAAATAAAAAAAGACAAGCTATGTATGTTTCTTTACTGTTCTTAATATTAAACATAATTTTAACAATAATAACAATTTACTTAGGACCATCATATTTTGGATATGGCTTTACAATAGCTTCTTTTTGTTCTTTTATAATATCTTTAATCATCTTAAGGAAATCTATAAAGGAATTCGAATATGAAACTTTTATGCTTAATTAATTTTTTTATATTTATACAAACTGTTAACCCTCAGTCAATTGCATTTTATTATGGAAAAGATTTCTCATTACCATATATTCAAATTTTTGATTTGGTAGTAGTACAACCTCAAAATTTACCTAGGGAAATATTAGTTCAAAATCCTAAAAAATACTATGCCTATATAAGTATATCAGAATTTGAAGATGAAAAAATAAAAAATTTTGCAGTTTTATACAGAAATGATTGGAATTCATTTATAGCAGATATAAGAAATCCATTATGGCAAGATTATTTATTACAAAAAATTAAAAAATTGAAAGAACAAGGATTTATAAATTTCTTTTTTGATAATATTGATTCATATAAATTAATAATGAAAAATCAAAATGAAGAAAAAGATTTTATAAATGCCATAATAAAATTTTTGGACAAGTTTAAAACTGAACATCCAGAATCAGATTTAATACTAAACAGACCATTGGATATACTTAATGAAGCAATAAAATATTCTTCTAAAATTGTTGTTGAATCTCTTTTTCATGGTATAGATACAAAAAACAAAAAATATATAAAAATTCCAAAAGAAGAAACTGATTACCTCCTTGAAATATTAAATAAAGCCAAAAAGATAGGATATAAAGTATACGTAGTAGATTATGAAAAAGATAAAAAACAAAGATTAAATATAGCAAGAATTATAAAGGAATATGGTTTTGAAC
>JANZZP010000061.1 GCA_026419335.1 Elusimicrobiales bacterium
TTTTCAGTGATAGATACTCCACCAAAAATTACTTTACATGAAAAACCTACTATAAAATATAAATTTACCAACACTATACTTGCGGAAATAGAAGATGACAGAGGAGTATCATATGTGAAACTTATAGAAGTAGATACAAAAAAGAAAACTCAAAAAGAAAATCTTATGACACTCATAGCTGGAAATAAACTACTTGGATTATATAGTTTTACTACACAAAAAATAACACAAAAGGATTTTTATACTTTTTACATTCAAGCCTCTGATATAGCTGGAAATATTGCTTCTACAGAAATAATAAAATTAGAAATTACAAAATAAACACCAAAACAGAACTTTTAGTTTGACAATCTAATCAACTATTACTTTTAAATTTTATATATAGTAGTCTCTCCACATTATAAAATATCTATGATATAAAATTTCAAACAAAATTTTTTATCATATCATAAAGTGACATAATTAAAAATAGACATGATATGGAAACCTTAAGAAAAACAAAAAAACTTTAAGAAAAGACTAAAAAATATAAATTAAAGATAAACCCACTTTATTACTTTATTATTAATATAACATTGAAATTAAAATAAATAATTTTATATATAAAAAGACTAATTATGAAAACTTTATTAAATATAATTTTATATTCCATAAAAGAAAATTTTAGAACAAAGGTATATTTGGTTTTGATTTTATTTTCAATAGTCCTTGTTTTTACTGGTTTTCTCCTTATGGGATTAAGTGGCTTTGAACAACCTCAAAGAGTTCTTGTCAACACTGGAATTACTATGATAGAAATTTTTTGTTTAACATTAGTACTTCTAAATTCTATAGGACTTTTTTTACAAGATGTAGAAAATAAAAATATTTATGTTTTCCTCTCAAAACCAATTTCTAGAACTAAATTCATCATTGGAAAATATATTGGATTATTAGTTGTTATTATGTGCAGTATTTTTATAATGTTTATCATACACTTCATGTTTATTAAAATTGTAAAATGGTATATTACTAAAGAATACATTTTAACACTTCTAACAATTTTCTTAAAAATAGCAACAATCGCTTCTATAGCGTTATTATCTACAATATCTACTACTTCTCACATATCTGCTGCTGTCTTATCTTTGCTTATATGGATTGCAGGACATTTTACTTCTGAATTTATATTTATAGTAGATAGAATAAAACTAAAAAGTATACAAAACTTTTTAAAAATAATATATTATTTAATTCCTAATTTCCAATACTTTAATCTTAAAGATTATTTTACATCCTCTGAGTTTATTTCAAAATTTAATTTAATAAAAGGTATTTTGTATTGTTTGATCTACAATTCTATATGCTTATTTATTACATGCAGTTTATTTAAAAAGAAAGATCTATGAGACCTATTTTTATAACTTTTGTTTCTATCTTGTTCATAAGTTATGTTTTTCTTGCAAATTCTTTATTAAATGATATAGAAACTAACAGTTTCTACTCGCATATTACAAAATTAGCACAAACAAAGTTACCTTTAGAAAAATTTTTTATTTTAGATAGTATAGGTATAATATTGGGCATAAGAAAAATTGTAAGCGATATTGCTTGGATCCAACTCTTAC
>JANZZP010000015.1 GCA_026419335.1 Elusimicrobiales bacterium
ATCATTTAATTTTATTGCTGGAAGATGTTTTGTGTTTGAGGTAAAAAGTTCATTTTTATATTTCATTTCCGTATAATTCCTTTGTTAAAAAAGGATTAAAAAGATTTTCTGAATCGAATACTTTTTTTATTTTTATATGAATAGGAGTTATATTTTTTATCATTTTCTTTTGAGTAAAATTGAATTCTCCTATTCCTTTAAATACTTTGATACCTACTTTGGTTATAAATCCAAGTGTTCCTTTTGAACCTATAAATAATCTCATTAATTCGTATATACTTGTATCTTTTATGTTTTTAGAGCCTAGTTCTATTATTCTACCATCACTTAAAATTACTTCAAGATATTGTAATATATCTCTTATTTGATGATATTTGCCATTAGCTATTAATCCACCGATTGTACCCTCATAAGGATAAGTTTTGAATTTTTCTGTTTCTAAAAATTCATTTAATACTTTCATTTTTGTACCGCTTTCTGCTATTAGAATCATATTTTTAATATCAAACTCTATGAGTTTTTTAAGGTTTGAAGATGATAGGATTTTACATCCATAGGTTTCTTGGATGATTTCATTACTTATAATTATGCTTTTAATTTTAGATTTGAATCTGGATTCTATTTCTTTTTTTATAGTTAGTATTTCTGAGCTAATTTCAGATTTTAATTTATTTTTTGTTTTTGGTATTTCTGTGTTGAGTGGAATTTTTTTATCAGGATTTGATATATTTTTTTCATCAATAGTTTTCTTTATATTTTTTAAAATCTCAATTACTTCTTTATTGTGTTGTATGGCTATATAACCTCTTTTTTCTACTCCCACACCATGTTCAGCACTAACTGTTCCATTATGTTTTATATAAATATCAAGTATTTGATAAGCGATTCTTCTTATTCTGTTTGTGTCTTTTATATCTCTTTCATCAAATATTATATTTGGATGAATGTTTCCATCTCCGGCATGAAATACTAGTGTTGCATTTAAATTTTTATCTTTTAAAAGTTTTTGTATATCTCTTACTGTTTCAGTTAAATTAGAACGTGGGACACATCCATCTTCTACTAAAATATTATTTGCTATTTTTGCAAGAGATGGATATGCATCCTTTCTTATTCTAAATAGTTCTTCCATTTCTTCTTTTTTATCTGCATATTTTAATTTGAGAGAGTATATTGAAAGTATTTTTTCTATTTTTTTTATTTGTATTTTGAAATCCTCTTCAGAATCTGCGTCGATTTCTATTATTAGAATACCTTTTACTTTTTCATCAAGTTCTTCTTTTGATGTTAAATCAAGCGTTATTTTATCCATTGCTTCCATTGCTGATGGGATAATACCATTTTTAATTATTTCTTCAACTGTTTTCATTGTATTTTCGAGTGAATCAAACTCAGCATATACTAATCCTCTAAATTTTGGAATTGGTATTATTTTTAGGTATGCTTTTTTTATTATTCCAAGTGTTCCTTCACTACCTATAAATAGATTTATTATTTCAGGTCCATCATCATCAATAGAAAAATATGCTTCATTACCATCAGGAAGAACAATCTCTAATTTAATAACATTATTTAGAGTTACTCCATATTTTATACATCGTGGTCCCCCAGCATTTTCTCCAATATTTCCACCTATTGTTGATACTTTTTGACTTGCTGGGTCTGGAGGATAAAAAAAGCCAAACTTTTCAAGCTCTTCTTGTAATTTTAAATTTACAACCCCTGGTTCAACAACAGCGACATTGTTTGATGTATCAATTTGATGGATTTTGTCGCAACCAGCTAAATTTATTATAAATCCACCTTTTTGATTTGTCGCTCCTCCGCTTAAGTTGGTTCCAGCGCATCTTGGCGTAAAAGGTACGGAATACTTATGTAATATTTTTATAATTTTTGATATTTCTTCTATATTTGATACATGCATAACTCCATATGGTTTTGCTTTTATAGTAGAAGCATCATATGAGTATAATATTTTTGAAAGTTCATCTGTCTTTACTTTATCAGAAAATAACTCTTTTAATTCTTCCTCTGCTTTTATAACGTTTTTATCAAATATCATATTCATAATGATTTAAGTTTTGCTGTGAAATGAGGGAGAACATCTGGTATTTCAACTGGTTGTAATCCTCTTATTTTGTTTTTTTTCTTTGCAACATATTGAGTTACTTCAATTACATAATCTATGTGGCTTTGAGTATAAACTCTTCTTGGTATTGCCATTCTAACAAGCTCCATTGGCGCAGGAATTATATTGCCATCTTTGTCTTTTTTACCAAACATCAAACTTCCTATTTCAACTGTTCTAATACCGCCTTCTAAATAGAGTTGACAACATAATGCTTGAGCTGGGAAATTTTGTGGTTTAATGTGAGGAAAAAGTTTTTTTGCGTTTATATATACACCATGACCTCCTGTAGGGTATATTATTGGAATTCCAGATTTCATTAACCCTTCTCCAAGATATTCCACACTCCTAATTCTATACTGTAAGTAATTTTCATCTAACACTTCTTTTAAGCCAATAGCAATAGCTTCAAGGTCTCTTCCAGCTAACCCACCGTATGTTGCAAAACCTTCTGTGAGAATTAAAAGTTGCCTTGCTTTTTGTGCCAGTTCTTTATTATTCATAGCTAAAAATCCTCCAATATTTACAATTGCATCTTTTTTAGAGCTCATCATGGCACCATCACAGTATTCAAACATTTCTTTTACAATTTCTATGATAGGTTTTTTATCATATCCTTTTTCTCTTAATTTTATGAAATATGCATTTTCTGCGAATCTTGCACAATCTAAAAATACTTGAATTCCATATTTTGAACAAAGTTCATATACCTCTTTTAAATTTTGCATAGATACAGGTTGCCCACCCCATGAGTTATTAGTTATAGTCATAATACAAAGAAGTATATTTTGTGGACCTTTTTCCTTTATAAATTTATCCATTTTTTCAGTATCAGCATTTCCTTTAAATGGATAATATTTTTCAAATTCTGTTGCTTCTTTTATAGGAAAATCTACAGCTATTGCTCCAGTTGCTTCTACATTTGCTCTTGTTGTATCAAAATGAGCGTTTGAAATAACATATTTTCCTTTACCATCTAAAGCTGTAAATAGTATTTTCTCTGCAGCTCTTCCTTGATGTACAGGTATAATCTCTTCAAGACCTGTAAGTTCTTTTATTGTGGATTCAAAATGAAAAAAGCTTTTTGCTCCGGCGTATGACTCATCTCCTATCATAATACCTGCCCATTGATTTGCACTCATAGCGCCTGTACCACTGTCTGTTAAAAGATCTATTAAAACTTTTTCTGCTTTTATATTGAACATATTATAATGTGCTTGTTCTAATATTTTTAATCTTTCTTCATATGTAGTAAATCCAAGTGGTTCAACCATCTTTATTTTAAATGGTTCAATTATTGTTTTCCACTGCCAGTTATTATTTAATTTTTTCATAATTACCTCCAACTAAACTAAGCAAAAAAATAAAGCAAAAAGAAATATATTACCATAACGGGAATTCCATATTTTAAACCATATATAGCCCATTCTCTGGCTTTTATGTTTAGTTTTGAAGCGCATATTATGTTGGGTATATTGCCTGGAATTAAAAAACCTCCGGATATTATTAAACCCATTATTAAAAAAGTTATTTGTCTTTCTGAAAGTAAAGGGGTAATTTCACTTGCTGCAAGTGTTGCATTATCAAGGATTGCAGAAATTGAATTTATCCAATATAATATTTCTGGACTAAGTATTGATATATATCTGTCTGTGAATGGTTTTAGACCATTTCCTAAAAGAACAAGTGCAGCAACAAAAACATAAACTTTTGATGCTCTGATAATTATAGATTTGATAGTTTCTTCTTTGTTTTCTTTTAGTGTATTTTTAGATTCCTTGAACCTTTTCATTATTTTAGCAGAATATATTGATACAATTATTATAAAAGGAATTATCCATATCCAAAATTTTTTAAACATATAATAAAAATCAGCATAATGTGGAGGACCTTTTAGCTTTGATACTACAATTGTTGATAATGGTTCTCCGATAGGTGTCAATGCTGCTCCAAATCCTATAGCGAAACATCCTAACACTGTTATTTTTACTTCTGAGTTTCTAGGTAGTTTTAGTATTGTTATAAATTCA
>JANZZP010000018.1 GCA_026419335.1 Elusimicrobiales bacterium
CCTCTTTTAACATAAACCCCATGAAAATTTTCTTTTATCTCAGATAAATCCTTTATTTTTATTAAAGGAGATAATAAAGATATTTCTATATTTATTTTTTTAAACTCATCTTTTGATAATGGTTCGAATCTAGGATCTTCAAAAGCTGCCTTAACAGAATACTCGCATACTGAATCTGCCATAAGCATATGAGGAGTTAATGTCCCTATGCATCCTCTCAGTTCACCATTAATTGTTAATGTAACAAAAACAGCACAAGGTAAATTTAACTTTGGATATTGAATATAATCTAAAATGTAATTACTTTCACCTTTTAATACCTTATCAATTGAATTTCTAGCAAGATGAATTAAAAAAGACTTTTCATCTTTGTTAAGATTAAATTTCCATTCATCTATATCTCTATCTGAAAAAAAACCTGATAAATATCCCACGACTTCATCTCTATGATTTTCCATTACATCTCCACTATTTAAATATTTAACTATATTAAAAACTAAATCCATCTCAATAGCACAGGACAATCCAATACTCATAGCCGCAAAACCACACGCTACTGTATCAAGTTTTTTTCTATATTTCTCTTCAATCATATTTTTAGCCATGATAAAATACTCAAGATTTTTATTTATAGATGCTGAAACATAAGAAAAAGCTAAAGCATTATCAACCACATAAGCAACCTCATAAGGTGGATAATGAGAAAGATCACAAGAAATTATTAATACGACATCTTTCATTTTTTTTAGTATTGAAGCAATTACTTTACCAGCTTTATCAAAATATTCCTTATTACCACCACCTACAACTAATGGAACTATCTTAAAATCTTTATTTAAATATTGTAAAAAAGGAATTTGAACTTCCACTGAGTGTTCATTCTCAAAAGCATTTATATCTTCTTCAAATAATTCAGTTTTTAAAAGTTCATCAATTATTAAGTCATCAGTTTTAACTTCACCAATACAATTTTTAAATATAGTGTTTTTCAAAGTCAAACATTTCATGGCATATGTTGTATGAGCAGTCCCTAAAACAATTGCTGTAGAAAAATTTGGAATAAGATGGGAATAAGACTTTGCAGATACCAAACCACTAAAAACATAACCAGCATGAGGAGATAATATTATTCTTCCTTTGTTTGGTGTATCACTATCAAAGTGTAAGGATATAAAATCAAATACTTCTTTTTTAGTTGCCGGATAAAAACGACCTTCAATAGATGCTTTTTTAATTCTCATATAAAAGTATTTTATCAAAAAGTTTTGTAAAATATTTTTAGATGGTGGCTGTAGCTCAATTGGTTGAGAGCGTCCGGCTGTGGCCCGGAAGGTTGCGGGTTCAACTCCCGTCAGCCACCCATCATCTTTATAGAATGAAAAGATAAAATGGTTTTTCTTCTAAATTTTTTATTAGTAATACTATTTTCTCAAGAACAAGAAAATTTCTTTACTTCACTAGAAATATCATCTTATACGAAAGAAACTACAAGTTTATATAATCAAAATTTCGATAAAATAATAGAAGAAATAAAACTTGAACTATATTCAATAACAGATGATAAAATAAAAAAAGATGCTGAAAAGATATTACAAAACACACTTGATGGATTGAAAATTCTTAAAAAGACACCGACAAATATATGTGTATATAATATATCCCAATCACTTCTAAATCTAAGAAAAGCTCTCATATCTTTTTATATAAAAACAAACAAATACCCTTTTGATTTAAATGAATTAGTACCAAATTTTTTATTTTTCATACCTCAGATAAATATACATGGAGAATGCAATTCAAGAATAAAATATATTAGAAATACTAATTATGACAAAGATTATACAAAAGCTATAGATTCATCAACTGAATATCTTTACTTTTCAGATCCAAAATCCTCTTATTGGGGGTTTTTAATAATTAATTCTACTCATACATTTAATGAGATACCATACTACAAATATTAAAAAAAAAGGAGGATTTATGATATCTATTAAAACTGTAAAAAAAACAATAAAAGAACTTGAAAATAAATATCCACAGGAAAAACAAAGAATCAAAATAGGAGTTAATCAAGTTGCAAAATTATGGAAGAAAGAGGATGGAAATGAAAATGAGTTTTTCAAATTTTGTGTTGACAATTTTGCTTATGGCGAAAAAATTGACAAAATCTTTGAAAGATATAATACTAAATACGAGTACATTAAAGGACATCTTACTGCTTTGTTATTGAAATTAAGGATTGAATTAGACGAAGATACTGGTGAACTTTTAAATATAGATAGATATTTTGCAAACTTAAATTTATCTTCGCATTTAATTGAAGACCTTTTCAAAACAAAAATAGCTTTTGTTATACTTTTAAACTGGGAGCTAAAAGATCTTAAAAAAACCTTAATGAATATGGATAAAATGACAAGGAAAGAGTGGGCTATAAATAGAATGGTTAAGCAGTTTGAATCTCGCATCCCAAGTAATGTGGCACAAAAAATCACAGAAACATATTCTAAATCATCAGAATTTGTATACTCCTATAATATCCCTATAAAAAATATACTATATGAGGATAATAATTCAATCTTTGAAGAGGATTTAAAATTAATAAGCCACTGGGGACTTAGAGACCAGATAAAGCTTTATTATTCTAAAAATGATGAAATTAATTTTAAAAAACAAAAAACAATATATAAGACAATGGAAAGAATTATTTACGGTGAATTGCCTTATGAATTAGTAAAAACACAAAAAGGAAGATATAATCCTTTCACAAATGAATTCAATGGAAATAAAAATACAAACATTCATACAGAAAGATATTCCTATTTTAAAAATATTTATTTAGCTCATAGGGAAGAAGATAGATTCCATTTAATATATAAAAACTATATAGACAGAATTTTTAATGGAATAAGAGAAATACCTTATGAAAAAGTTGAAGAAATGTTTATAAAACTTTTAAAAGATTCTACAGCATATGACATAGCAAAAATTATAGAAAAAAATCTTAAAAGAAAGTTAGAGGTTTTTGATATATGGTACAATCAATTTTTAACAAAATCTCAAAATTTAAATCTCGATGAAGAAGTGAATAAAGAATATAAAACATTAAATGATTTTCAAAACAAAATTGAAGAGATATTAATTAAACTTGATTTTGATAAAGAAACAGCGTCTTATCTCGCTAACAAAATAGAAGTTGACCCTGCTAGAGGTGCAGGACATGCTTGGGGTCCTGAAATGAGGGGAGAAAAAGCTCATCTTAGAACAAGAGCAATAGATGCAAAATTCATGAATTGGCAATCTTTTAATACAGCTATGCATGAACTTGGGCATTGTGTAGAGCAGATATTTACATTATATGATGTAGACTACAACCTGTTAAGTGGTGTTCCAAATACTGCTTTTACAGAAGCAATAGCATTTGTTTTCCAAAATAAATCACTTGATATTTTAGGAGTTAAAAGAAATGAAGAAGATAAACACTTAAAGAATCTTCAAACATATTGGGATACACGAGAAATAGCAGGAGTAGCTCTAGTCGATATGTATGTATGGAAGTGGATGTATAAAAAGAAAAATTTTACAGAAAAACAACTCATGCAAAAAGTAATAGAAATAGCAAAAGATATATGGAATAAATATTATCAACCAATATTTAAAATTAAAGATTCTCCAATACTTGCAATATACTCTCATATGATATTCCATGGACTTTATCTGCCTGACTATCCTTTGGGACATATAATAGCACACCAAATAGAAAAACATTTTGAAAAAATTTCTATTGGAAAAGATATGAAAAGAATATGTCAACTAGGTTCAATTACTCCAATTAAATGGATGGAGGAAGCAACTGGTAATGATATATCAGTTGACGTTTTAATTGAAGATACTAAAAATTCAATTAAAACTTTAATACAAAAAAAATAATCCCATAATTACATATGAAAGATAAAAAAATTGCTGTTGTTGGTGTTAGTTCTGACCCAAAAAAATATGGTTATAAGATATTTAATGATTTATTGAAAAATGGATATAATGTATATGGAATAAACCCTAAGATAAATACTTTTGAAAATCAGAAAATATACCCATCGCTTGAAGACCTTCCCCAAATTCCAGATGTTGTAATTATAGTAATAAAACCAGAAATAGCAAAAGAAATAGTAAAAACATGCATAAAATTAGGCATAAAAGAGATATGGTTCCAACCAGGCTCTGAATCTACTGAAGCAATTGAATTATCAAAAAAAGCAGGTATAAAAACAATAACAGCATGTTTCATGATAAATAATAAAATATGGTAGATGATGATATAATAAAAAAACTAGGAGAAAAATATCAAAAATATTTTGAATACCTTAACCAAAAAATGATAACTGAGCAAATAATAAGAAGAGGAATAGATGACTCAAGAATAATTGATGCAATTAAAACAACACCACGACATATTTTTGTACCTGATAATCTAAAAACACGTTCTTATGATGATTCTGCTTTAGAAATACTTCCAGGTCAAACAATTTCACAACCTTATGTTGTAGCTCTTATGATAAAGCTTCTAAACCTAAATAATACTCATAAGATTCTTGAAATAGGAACAGGGACTGGCTGGCAAACAACTATATTATCCAAAATTGCTAAAGAGGTTTATAGTATCGATATAAAAGATACTCTTTTTGAATACTCAAAAAAAAGAATAGAATTATATTCAAATGGAAATGTAAGACTAAAGATAGATGATGGGTTCAATGGCTGGAAAGAATTTATGCCATTTGACAGAATCATTGTAAGCTGTGCATCGAATGAAATTCCAAAACCTCTCATAGATCAGCTTTCTAATGATGGAATTATGGTTATACCAGTTGGACCGTCTTATCATCAAACACTTAAAGTAATAGAAAAAAATAAAAACGAAATTAAAATTACTGATTCAATAGACGTTATTTTTGTTAAAATGGAAAGAAAAAGTGAATATAGAGAGATTGATAAAAATTCAAAATGAAATTTCAAAAAAAGCAGTAATAAAACCCTACACCTTAAAAGAAAAATTTAAAGTTGCTGCATTTGATATATCTTTTTCAAATGATTTAGCTAAAGGTGTATGTATAATATTAAATGAAAAAAATGAAATAATTGAAAAACATACATTAACACTTAAAGTTAAATTTCCCTACATTCCAACTTTTCTTGCTTTTAGAGAAATACCAATAATGATGAAACTCTACAAAAAAATTAAAGTAAGCCCAGATATAATACTTATAGATGGAAATGGACTTATTCATCCAAGAAGATGTGGTATTGCTCTACATTTTGGAGTTATTGTAAACAAACCTACAATTGGAGTGGCAAAATCATATCTTTATGGTATATATAGAGAACCGCCAAAAGAAAAATTTTCTTATTCTTATGTATATCATCAAGATGGTGATATTTTAGGAGTAGCTTTTAGAGCAAAAGAGAAAACAAAACCTATATTTATATCACCAGGAAATTTAATGGATATAGATTCTTCTGTAAAAATAATAAAAAGATTTATAAATAATTATAAACTACCACAACCATTGAGGATAGCTCATATTATTTCTAAATTAATTTAATTGATTTAAAATAACTTAATATATCAATTGACATAAGGAGATATTAATTCTATAATAAATAATAAATATAGGAGGATTAATATGAAACAAAAAATTTTGATAGTTTTGTTGTCTTTTATCTTATCAAATATATTATCTGCAGAACAGTGGCAAATTGTTGGAACAAGAGCTATGGGAATGGGTGGAGCTTATGTTGCTATGGCAAGGGGACCTATTGCTCAGTATTGGAATCCAGCAGGACTTATACAGCTATCACATCAAAATTTTAGTGGAATTGAAATAAATGCGGGCGTTGGAATTGAAGCTACAGGTGGAATTTTAAATCACGTCAGTGAAATAACAGATTTGTCTGATCAAATAAAATCAGTTCAAAACTCACAAACAACAAATACAAACATAGATGCAAACCAATTTTCTGCATTCGTGAAAACTTTAGGTATTTTAAATGAAATAACAAAAAAAGATGAAGTAGGAGTATTAGCTGAAGTGAATGGAAGTTTTGGAATAAAAATTTCAAAATTAGCTCTATCATTAAATAATTATACTTCAGTAGGAGCAAACCCATTTATAGATGTAAATAATATCAATATAGTAAACTCAAATCCAGGAAATAACCTTCCAACAGATACTGATTTAACAACTTATTTAAATTACCAAGATGAAGCAAACCAGTTAGCTAATTTGATAACTACTCTTGCTGGAAATTCAAATCTTTCAAACACAAATTTATCTACTTTACTTTGTGGAAATAATTCTTGTTTACCATCTTCAATAGATACTGCTCAAGAACTGGCAAATGCTCTTGTCAAAGCTTTAGCAACTCAAGGGGTAAGCGAACAAGATATACAAAATTTTATAAATCAGGCATCTCAATATGTCCAACAAGCATCTGAATTAATAGCTAATATAGGTGGTTCTTTTGACAATAATCAGTCTAGTTTAAACTTAAAAGCACGTTCTTTTACAGAGCTTGCTATTGGATATGCATGGAATTTAAATAAATATTTAACTGGTCTTAACTTTGGAGTTAATATAAAGGCTGTAAAAGCAGATATAGCACAAAAAACATTTAAATTTGTTGGAGAAAGTGAGACAGGTGATGCTTTTAAAGATATACTTGATAATAGAAAAACATCCACTAAACCGGCTATTGACTTAGGATTTCTATGGTATATAAATGACAAGTATCCAAAAATTCCTTTTAAACCAAAAGCTGGGCTTACAATAAGAAATCTAAATGGTCCAAAATTTGATGACTTTAACGGAACCTATAAATTAGAGCCACAAGCAAGATTTGGTTTAGCATTTAGTCCATTCAATTGGTGGCACTTTGCATTTGATATGGACATTACCAAAAATTCCACTCCTGTTGATGGGTTTAAATCAAGACAAATTGCATTTGGTACTGAAATAAATATACTTAACAGAAAATCATTTAATCTTCCTTTAAGATTGGGATTATTAAAAAATATTGCTGAAAAGGATTCAAAAACAATGTATACAGCTGGATTTGGTTTAACATTTGCTTATATACATATAAATGCTGCAGTAGGCGTTTCAAGTGGAAAATCAAAAATAGATGATAAAAAGTATCCACAAAAAGCTCAAGGTGTCGTAAATATAGGAATACTTTTTTAAAATAAAATCAAAAAACTAAATAAGATAAATGTATTCTATTAAGACATTTTCATTAGTAAAAGATTTTAAAAATATAAGGGCATTAGATAATATAAATATTGATATAAAAGAAGGTGAAATTTTCTCATTACTTGGTCCAAACGGTGCTGGTAAAACAACACTTATAAGTATACTTACTACTATACTTAAACCAACCTCTGGAACCGCTAACGTTGCAGGATATGATATTATTAAAAATCCACTTGAAGTAAGAAAGCAAATTGGTATAGTCTTTCAAGAACCCTCTCTTGATGATTTGTTAACAGCAGAAGAAAATTTAATGCTTCATGGAATGCTTTATGATATAAAACACAAAGAATTAAAAAAAAGAGTCGATGAACTATTAAATATGGTAGGTTTAAAAGAAAGAGCAAAACATCAAGTAAAAACTTTTTCTGGGGGGATGAAAAGAAGATTGGAAATAGCAAGAGGAATCTTACACATACCAAAAATACTTTTTTTAGATGAACCAACACTTGGTTTAGACCCATCATCAAGAAGAGAGATTTGGAAATATATACTAAAAATAAAAAAAGAAAATAATATAACAATAATTTTAACTACTCATTACCTTGAAGAAGCAGATTCACTTAGTGATAGAATAGCAATAATAAATAAAGGTAAAATAATAGAGTTAGACTCTCCTTATAATTTGAAAAAAAAGCTTGGAGATGAAATATTAAAAATAAAAGGAAAAATAGATATTCAAACCATATCAAAGCTTAATTTTATAAAGAAAATTACTCAAATTGATGATTTTTTTATAATTACAGCAAAAGAAATAACTCCACATATATCAGAAATCATAAAATATGTAAAGGATATAAAAGATATAGAAATCAAAAAAACATCATTAGAAGATGTATTTTTAAATATTGCTGGAAAAAAAATCGATGAATTGCATGAGCAATATCATTCAATTTAATGGAATAAAAGCTATAATTATTAGAGAATTTATAGTTTTCGTAAGAGAAAAAGAAAGGCTTGTTTCATCAATAATATCACCAATACTTTTTCTCTTTGTTATAGGAAAAAGTTTAAATAATGATTATCAAATTGGTCCTTATAATTATCAACAATATATATTTGCAGGTATTATAGCAATGAATGTACTTTTTACAACTATAAGATATGGATTGTATCTTATATGGGACAAAAGACTTGATTTTTTAAAGGAAGTTTTAGTATCTCCAATCTCTAGAACATCCCTTTTTATAGGTAAAGCATTAGGTGGAGTAATTGGAGCTACCATTGAGATGATTATTATATTAATTCTAGGCAATGTATTTGTTATAAATCTATCACTTACTCAAAATTTACTTATAGTATTAGTATCATTTGTATCAGGAATGCTTACTGTTTCAATAGGACTTATAATAGGTGCTGTTATGAAAACAATGGAAGGATTTGGACTGGTTATGAGTTTTGTTACATGGCCTATGTTTTTACTTTCAAATGCCCTTTTTGATATAAAATCAACATCTAATATCATAAAAAAATTATCGCTTCTGAACCCTTTTACATACTTCGTAGATTTATTAAGATACATAAGCATAAAATATTCTTTGTATTCACCACTAAAATCTTTAAGTTTGATACTTATATGGATAGCAATTCTTTTTATTATTGGAATAAAAACATTTGAAAAAATGGATATACAAAAATGAATATATGATTATTTAAAAACTTTTTTAAGTTTACTCCTAAAAACATTTATATCATCCTTTTGAAAATATCCAAATAAACCAGCAAAAAATGGATATGTTAGTATCAAAAAAAACTTTACTTGAATCTTCAAACACTCATATATAGCATATCTATCTATTAAAAAAATAATCAAAATTGTTATAAGCAATAAAAATAATGGTTTTTTTAAATTATACCCTACCTGCCAAAGACGAAACTCATTTATGTAATACATATAAAAAGCAAGAAACATATTAGCAAAAACAAAAGAAATAGCAGCACCATATATTCCAAAAAAAGGTATAAGTATTAAATTCATCAAAATAGATACAATGGATGAAAATATATTTGCTTTCATAGAATATATACTTTTTTCAGTTATTATACTCCCAATCATAAAAAATGTATAAAAACCCAAAAAAAGATAACCAAGCATAATCATTGGAATTATTTTTATACCACTCCAGTAATTAGGATTTATAATATAAATACCAGATATATTAAGCTTAACAATATCTTCAATAATAAGAGATAATATAAAAAACAAATAAATTAGAAAAAAACTAAAATACTCAAATATCTTTTTAAAAATCTCTTTTGCATTGTTAAGTTTCATACGTTCTATAACAAAAGGTCTCCAAGCAAAATCAAACATTGAAACTACAAGATTCATAAAAACTGCCAGTCTAAAATTTGCCTGATATAGTCCAACATAATACGGAGATAAAAAATGCATCATAAGAGGTCTATCAAAAAGTTGTATACTTACTGAACTCAATGAAGAACCAACATAAGGCAAAGAATAAGAAAAAACTTTACGCATTGAAGATATATCAAATGATAAAGTAAAATAAGATAAATAATTTTTTAGAAAAACAAACTGAGAAAAAGAAGAAATTATTGCAGCATAAAATATACCATCAATACTAAGATTTGTATATTTAAGAAAAACAAAATTTAAAATAACATTTATAACTATAGAAAAAGATCTTATAGCAACAAAAGAAATTGCTCTATGTTCCATTCTTAAATCAGTTAAAGGGATTGTCGTAACAGCATCAAGATATAATATCATAGCTGCATAATAGATTAAACGATTATACACTTTCTCTAAACCCAAAATAGCTGAAAAAATATTAGAAAAAAACATAACAAAAATGGAAAGCAAAAATGCCCAAATATTTATAAAACTAAATATACTAGAAAGATTATCTTTATTTTTAAATCTCATGTATCCATGACTTAGTCCAATAACATAAAAAACATTTAAAAAAGCAATAAGAGAAAATACACTTGCAACTCTTCCATAATCATCAGGGGTTAAATAATGAGTATAAAGTGGTATGAGTAAAAAATTAATTAAACGTGTTAAGACTGTTGAAATTCCATAAACTGCAGTTTCAAAACTAAGTTTTCTAAGCTCAGCAAACATAAAGATAGTTTAGCAAATTTTAATTTAAGCATTTTCATTGTTATTTTAAATTGACATTATAATATTTATTTTATATAATTTTCTTTATGTGACAGGGGGTAGAAAATATGCCAATAGTTGACTGTAGAAGATGTATTATTAATGACTATTGTATATTTTCAAAAATAAAACTTGAATCAACAAAAAAAAGGTGGAATGAACTTAAGAGAATTTGTTTTCATAAAAAAGGTGACATAATATTTCAAGAAGGGGAAATTCCAAAATCTTTTTTTATATTATGTAATGGTAAAATAAAAATATATAAAACATCATCAAACGGAAATCAAATGATTATTAACATAAGAACACCAGGTTCCATTTTTGGATATTCATGCTTATGTAGGAATGATATATATACTACTTCTGCAAAAGTATCTGAAAATTCAACAATAGCAATATTTCCAAAAGAATTTTGGATTGACTTACTTAAAAGAGATTTTGATTTTTCAATTGAAATAATGAAACTTATGTGTAGCGAAATAGGATATCTTCAGATGAGACTTGCTCAAATAGCATATCAAACAGCAGATGAAAAAGTAGCATCAGTTTTAATAAATCATATCAGATTTACAACTAATACAAATAAAGAACCAGAAATATATGGATTAAAAAGATCTGATATTGCAGAAATATGTGGTTTAAGAATTGAAACAGTTGTAAGAACTCTTCAAAAATTTGAAGAAAAAAAAGTAATTAAAAGAATCGGAAGCAATATAAAAATAATAAATTTACAAGAATTAATAAAGATAAATGGAATTAATAATTAAATCATAGCGTTTTAAACATCCTATCACCAGCATCGCCTAATCCAGGAACTATATAACCATTTGGATTAAGTTTCATATCAATAGCAGCTACAAATATTTTAACATCTGAATGATATTTCCCAATCAAATCAACACCATATTTACTAGCTATTGCAGAAACAAAATATATACTTTTGGCACCATGTGACTTTACTATATTTATTGCTTCAACTGCAGAACCGCCTGTAGCGAGCATTGGATCTACTATTATAACAATACTCTCATAAAGTTTAAATGGAAGTCTTAAATAATATTTAACTGGTTTAAGTGTTTCTTCATCCCTATATATTCCTATATGAGCAAATCTAGCAAAAGGAATAACTTCAGCAATACCTTCCATCATGGCAAGTCCAGCCCTTAATATCCCTACAACTGTAATTTCTTTTGCTATGACTTTTGCTTTTGCTTTATCAAGAGGTGTTCTAACCACAACATCTTTTGTCGGGAAATCAGCAGTTACTTCATAAGCAAGAAGAATGGACAATTCTTTCATTGATTTTCTAAATAATTCAGATGGAGTCTTTTTATCTCGTAAAAATCTTATTTTTTCCATTACAAGCGGATGTTTAGATATATGAAGCATAAGGAATCCTCCAAATTTAACTTATTTATTGTATTATTTCACCAATAAGCTTATGTTTAAAAGGTCGCCTATTACTTATTTTTAATGATTTTATCATAATATTTTTACATTCATTTACCTTTATTATATCTGAACCATATATTTTAGCTATTATATCTCCTTTTCTTACATAATCTGAGTATTTCTTTTCAAACCATATCCCAGCAGTTAAATCCACATTATCTTCTGCTCTAATCCTTCCAACACCTAAAGCAATAGAAGCTATACCAACAATTTTTGCATCAAATTCAGTTATATATCCATCTCTATTAGCTCTCACATAAGAAATAATTTTTCCTTTCGGAATAAATGTCGTCGGGTTATCACAAACCCTTATATCTCCCATTTGCCATTTTATCATCTCCTTTAATTTTTCAAGCGCTCTTCCTGATTTAACAGAATTTTGAGATAGATAAACAGCTTGTTCAAGAGATGATGCCTTGCCTGCAATAAAAATCATATAACCAGATAAAAGATACAATAATTCTTCAAAATCATCTGCTATATGTTCACCTTTTAGTATTCTGATTGATTGCTCCATTTCTATTCCATTCCCAACAGCTCTCCCTAAAGGCCAATTCATATTACTCATTACAGCTACAGATTTTATCCCAAGCATTTTTGATGTGTTTACAAGATGAATTGCAAGCTCTTTTGCTTTCTTATAATCAGTCATAAAAGCACCAGAACCAAATTTAACATCCATTACAAGTGAATCTATTCCTTCTGCATATTTTTTGGAAAGTATGCTTGCTACAATTAATGGAATAGATTCTACAGTTCTAGTAGCATCTCTCAAAGCATAAAGCTTTTTATCTGCAGGAGCAAGTTCCTTTGTTTGTCCAAACATACATAAATCAATAGCTTTAAGTTGTCTTAATATATGAGAATAACTGAGATTAACCTTAAAACCACTAATAGATTCAAGTTTATCTAATGTTCCACCAGTATGTCCAAGTCCCCTACCACTCATCATAGGCACACATACACCACATGATGCAACTATTGGTGCCAAGGCAAGAGATATTCCATCACCAACACCACCTGTGGAATGTTTATCAACTTTTGGCTTTTTTATTGAATTTAAATTAAGTCTTTTTCCTGAAAAGGCCATTGCTTTAGTAAGATACGATGTCTCTCTATTATCAAGGCCATTTATGAAGCATGCCATTAAAAAAGCTGATAATTGATAATCAGCAATAGTACCATTTTTAGCACCTTCTGCTATAAACTTAAAATCATCATATTCAAGTTTTCTACCATCTCTTTTTTTTACTAAAATATTAAATATCTTCATAAATTAACTCCCGTTCATTTATAAGATATCTAATTCAATAACTTTTTCAATAATATATTTAATTTTTTTACCAGCTTCATCTCCCATTTTAATTACATCATCATGAGATATTTTTTTATCATCTATTCCAGGGACATAATTTGAAACCCAACAAACTCCAAATACATTCATTTTTAGTTGTTTTGCACTTATAACCTCAGGTACCACAGACATTCCCATTACATCCCCACCTATAATCCTATACATCCTTGCTTCAGCTATAGTTTCATAACACGGACCACTAACAGCAACGTAAACTCCTTTTTTATATTTAATTTTATAAGCTTTTAAACTTTTTTCAATTTTTTTTATTGCTGATATATTATATGGTTCAGACATATCTATAAACATTTCTCCAAATTTTTCATAATAATTACCTATAAGTGGGTTTGTATCCATAAGATTTATATGATTATTAATTATAATTATATCTCCAGGTTTTATATTTTTTTTAAGTGAACCGACAGCTGCTGTCACAATTAGTTTTGAGGCACCACAATAATTAAAAAGTCTTACTGGAAAAGATATAAAACTTATAGGATGTCCTTCATAATAATGGAACCTACCTCTCATAACAACAACATTTTTATTTTTAAATCTTCCATACAATAATTCTCCAACATGACCTTTAACAGTTGGAAGAGGAAAATTTGGGATTTGTGAATATGATATAGTTTCTACATTCTCTAAATCTGGAACTGCGTTTTTAAGTCCACTACCAGTTATCACAAGATAATCTGGATTAAAAGATTTAATTTTTTCTTTTATCACCTGAGCTGTTTGCTGTATTTTTTCATACATCTCTTTTCCCTTCATATAAACTCCTTTTAAAAATAGTATTTATTATGACTTGAAAATGCTTCTTCTATATGATCGATTTTCAGATTATTAAACCCATCATCTTCAATAGATATTACATCATATCTTATACCTTTATATTTTATCTGTGGGTTTTTTTTAAGATAAACCAAAGAAGTTTTTATAATCTTAGACATTTTAGTTTTATTTATAGTTTCGTAAGGATTGTAATATGTCCTCTTACGTGCTCTAACCTCAATAAAAACAATCCAATTATTATGAATAGTTATTATATCTATCTCTCCAATGCCTTTTACAGCAAAGTTCCTATCCACTATTTTATATCCCTTGTTTAAAAGATAATTTGAGGCTACTTCCTCGTAAACCTTACCTTTAAAATTCATATTTTAGTTCTAACAACACATGGGCGAAAAGAATATCTATGAAGAGGAGATAATCCATATCTTTTAATCATCTCTATATGATGTTTTGTTGGGTATCCTTTATGCTTAGCAAAACCATAATCAGGATATATTTTATCATAATAACTCATCCATCTATCGCGTAAAATTTTAGCAAATATACTAGCACAACCAACAACAGCACTTTTGTCATCTCCCTTAATAAGAGATATTTGATATAAATTTAAATTATCTATCTTTTTATTACCATCAACTACAACAAGCACATCATCTACTGATAGTGAATTAAATTTAACAATCCTTTCTACAGCTCTTCTCATAGCAAGTAAGGTAGCTTTAAATATATTATAAATATCTATTTCTTTGTTAGTAGAATATCCAAATGAAAAAATAATATTTCCAGATAATAATAATGATTTGTAAATTTCTTCTCTCTGATTATAAGTAAGTTTTTTACTATCTTTTATGTTTTGTATGTTATAATTAGTATAATCTTTTATTATACAAGCAACCGCTACAACAGGTCCAGCAAGAGGTCCTCTTCCAGCTTCATCAACTCCAATAATACAACTTTTTTTAAACTTTTTCTTTAAATCTAAATCTAAATTGATATGATACATCCTCAAAAAACTTATGAAGAAGTTTGAGAAGGAGTATTTTCACCAGATGTTTTCTCTTCTTCTGTTACCACAATACCAAGTTCCCTAAGTCTTGCAGCTTTACCTTTTAAATCTCTAAGATAGGTAAGCTTTGCTCTTCTTACTTTATTAGATCTTACCAGTTCTATGTTTGCTATTTTTGGAGAATTTACAGGAAATATTCGTTCTACTCCAACTCCATAAGACACCTTTCTCACTGTAAACGTTTTCGAAACTCCACTGCCTCTTATAGCAATTATAATCCCATCAAATACTTGAATACGCTCAGTATCTCCTTCCGTAACTCTCACATGTACCTTAACTCTATCTCCAACTCTAAAACTAAACTCTCTAATAGAATCTTTAACTATCTCATTTATTTTCTCCATTTTATTCATCATTCCTCCTAATATATTCTTTATATAAGTCTGGCCTTTTCTTTTGAGTTATTTCTATTGACTTTTTATATCTCCATTCCCTAATTTTTGCATGATTCCCACTTAAAAGAACATCTGGAACTTTCATACCTTTCCATACCCGAGGCTTTGTATAATGAGGATATTCTAACAAATAATCACAAAAACTCTCCTCATTTAAAGACTCATGTTTTATTACACCGCTCACAAGTCGAGACACCGTATCTATTATACATGCAGCTGCCAGTTCACCACCTGAGAGTATAAAATCTCCAATTGAAATTTCATCATCAATAAATTTAGAAATTCTTTCATCTATCCCTTCGTAATGACCACAAACAAGAACAATATGTTTAATTTTAGAGAACTCTTTTGCTATTTTCTGATTAAAAACTCTACCTCTTGGTGTTAAGAGAACGACATAACTATTTTTTTTTCTAACTCTATCTATTGCACGCCACACGAACTCAGCCATCAACACCATTCCACTGCCACCACCATATGGTTTACCATCAACAGTCTTATGCTTATCAGATGTAAATTCTCGAGGATTTATAAAACCAATTTCTATTAAACCTCTTTTCCTAGCTTTACCTATTATACTAAAACTCAGAGAATAATCAACTATTTCAGGGAACAAACTAATAACATCAAACTTCATTAACTTTAATAAAAATCCTCTTATTTCCAAATTTTTTAGAAATAGCTTTAAAATAATCTCTTACAGCATTTATAATCTTTCCATCCTTACCTATAATACTAGATTTCATATTATGAGGAATGGTTATTTGAAAAGCTATTTCATTATCGTTTTCAATCATATTAATTCTAATTTTTAAATATTCATTTTTGACAAGTCCTTTAAATATGTAACACAATAAACCATCCATTTGTTAGTCCTTGTTTTCTTTAAGTTTTTTTATCAATGATTCAAGAGTAGGACTTGGTTTAGCTCCAATTCTAATCCAATAATCATACCTATCTAAGTTAACCTTTATTTTATCTTTTACTTTTTCAGCCTTAGGGTTATAACTTCCTATAACTTCAACAGGTTTGCCTGTTGGACCTTTTGTTTTTTCTATAGCTACAACTTTATAACTTGGCTGAACTTTTTTACCATACCGCTGAAGTCTTAAAACAACAGCCATCAATTCCTCCTTCAAATATAATAAGACGCTAAATTATATTATATCAAATATATCTAACTTAAAGTAAGTAGTCTTAATCACCTATTAATTTCTTAATCTTTGTTAGCAAAAAACTATATTCGTAAGGTTTAGATATATAAGCATCGGCACCGCTTTCAAAAGCTTTTTCCATATCACCTACAAGTTTTTTACCTGTAAGTACTATTATCTTTATATGTTTAGTTCTTTTATCTTTTTTGAGTATTTCACAAAGTGTATTACCATCAATTTTTGGAAGTCCTATATCTATAATAGCAAGTTCAGGCTTTTCTTTAATAGCAATTTCAAATCCTTCATTACCATCAAAAGCCGTTAGAATTTTATATCCATCATTAGTCAATCTTAAAGATAAAACTTTAACTATTAAATCTTCATCGTCAACTATTAATATCTTTTTCATACTTCTTAATAAAATTATACATTTTCTTTATAAAAAAAGGATTTTTTTCTTTAAAAAGAGCACTTCCCATAACAAAAGAATTAGCTCCAGAATTGATAGCATAAAGGATGGTATTCTCATTTATTCCACCATCAACTTGAAGATAAACTGGTAATTTATTTAAATTAATAAAGTCCCTTAACTCTTTTATTTTTTCAAGCATATCAAATATAAATTCTTGTCCACCAAAACCAGGTTCTACAGTCATAATTAAAACTAAATCTACAATATTAAGATATTTTTTTACAGCAGAAGCAGGAGTTTTTGGTTTAATAGCAATACCAGATTTAAGCTTAAAACTTTTTATTTTTTTTAAAGCACTTAAAAAATTTTTTGATTCATAGTGAACCGTTATTATGTTTGCTCCTGCTTTTACAAATTGTTCTATAAAATTTATAGGTTCTTCAACCATTAAATGAACATCTATTGGTAAAGTAGTAATTTTTCTAATACATGAAGTTATATGAGGGCCAAAACTTAAATTTTTTACAAAATGTCCATCCATCACATCAATCTGAATCCAACCTGAATATTTTTCTACACTTTTTATTTCTTTTGACAAATTAGTAAAGTCTGCAGATAGAATTGAAGGAACAATAAAATTATCATATAAAAAAGGAAATCTCATACTATTCCACTCTTTTTTCCTCTACTAAAGTTCCATTAACATATATTCTAATTTTTTTAACAGATTCTTTCGGTACAGAAAGCTCAATTCTTGAACCTGGTTCTTTTATTCCATTAAATATTTCTTTTTCTCCACTAGTAGTAAAAGCAACTATTCTTACATTTTTAGATGAACCAGTCTTTGGTACCTGATGACTTATAATAAATATATTTTTATTATCTTGATTTGAATTATCACTTACAGTAATTATTACTTGTTCATTATCTGATATAACGCTGTCAACATCAGGTTTTTGATCAATAATTATATCACGTGGAAAGATACTATTCAGATCTCTTTCTATTTTATATTTAATTCCTTTATTATCTTCAACCCATCTGTAAAAATCAGATATATTTTTTTGCCTAAAATCTGGCATAAGTAAAACTCCTTGTGGAGGGGAACCAGCCGAAACAAGAAGATTAACATATGTGTTTTTTTCCACTTGTACATCTGAATCTGGCTCTTGAGATATAACTACACCTTTTGGAAATCTATTTGAATATCTTTCTGTAACCTGTCCAAGAATAAGTTGCCTTTGTCTTATATAAAGTTCTGCATTTCTTAAAGGTATTCCAACTACATTAGGCACAAAAACAGCTTCTCCTCCTTGTGATATAACTACTTTTATAATTCTACCTTCTCTAACTTTTATGCCAGGTTGTGGTTTTTGCCTCAAAATAGTTCCAACTGGAACCGAAGAATCAAATTCTTTTCCGATTACTTGCATTGCAAGATTAAGTTTAGATAATTCTTCAAGAGCTGCAGAAGGGGACTTCCCAATAATAAACGGAACTACTACCTCTTTTCTTGAATGTATCACCGAATCTATTATCCAATTAAAAGAAAAATAAGAAAACAAAATTACGATCAATATAACACTAATTATTCTTATAATGTACTTATAGTTAAGAGGAATATCATCTTGTTTTTTTTCACTCATATAATATAATCTCCTATCTTTAGTTTCATGCCATTTATAAAATAGTCATATGCATTCATTTCTTTTTTGCCTTCAGGCTTAATTCTTAAAATACAAACGCTTCCCTTTAAACATTTTACTAAAATACCTTTTTTGCTTTCAAAACCACATATCTGGCCAGGAGAAAAATCTACATAGTTATCATTTATTCCAACCGCTGATAATATTTGAATCTGAACCTTACTCTGTTTATATTTAAAAATAAATCGTGCATATGGTTCATATGAAAAAGCTCTAATTTTATTATAAACATTAATCCAAGGTAGAGAAAAATTAAGAAAAGTATCTTTTAATGATATTTTTGGAGCATATGAAGGAATTCCTTTTTGTTCAGTAAGTATCATACCTCCAGATTCAATTATTTTTACCACCTTATACATAGCATCTTTACCTAAAATAGTAAGTTTTGTAAGAAGTTCTTTTGCAGTTTCATTCTTATCTATTTTAATTTTTTCTTGAATTAAAATAGGTCCAGTATCAATTCCTTCCTCTATTTTAAAGATAGTTATACCAGTTTCTTCTTCTCCATTTAATATAGCCCAACGGATAGGGTCAGCACCACGATAAGCAGGAAGAAGAGAAAAATGAAGATTAAAAAAACCTATTTTTGCTTTTATAAGGGTTTCCTTTTTAATAATCATACCATATGCTACCACAAAAGCATAATCTGGATTAATATTAGATATAATAACATCAAGTTCATCTTTAGTTTTAGGTTGGAAAATTTTGACTCCATATTTCAACGCAATAATTTTTGTGGGTGACGGAGTAATTATTTGTTTTCTTCCAACAGGCTTATCAGGCGAGGTTATTATAGCATCAAAAAAAATGTTATGCTTTATAAGATATTCACACACTTCTGCTGCCACTTGTGGTGTGCCTAAAAATATTCTTTTCATTTATAATATATTACTCATCTTTGATTCATCAATATTCTTCCATTGCCTCTTTAACTTAATAAGAGTAGGTTTAAATTTAATTTTCAAAGTAAATGGAAGATGATCATATATTGTAATACCATTAAGATGATCTATTTCATGTTGAAGTGCTCTTGCTAAAAGTCCTTCACCTTTTATAATAACTGGTAAGCCTTTTTCATTCAAAGCACGAACTTGAACTTTATAATACCTTTTTATTTTAAAGAAAAGGCCTGGGAAAGAAAGACATCCTTCCTCTTCCTGAAATTCTCCTTCACCAGATATTATTTCTGGATTAATCATAACTAAATTATAATGTTTATTTTTTTCTTTTTCATAATAATTTATTATTGCAATTTGTAAGTCAATACCAATTTGGTTAGCACTCAAACCAATTCCATTTACAACTGATAGTGTATCATACATGTCCTTTAAAATAATAGGGATTTCATTTTTTATAGCGCTATAATCAACTTTTTTAGTTTTAGTTTTCAAAATTTTTTCTCCATATTTAATTATTCTTTTAACAGCCATCTAAACCTCCTTCTTTAAAATTAAGTTAAATTATACGACAACCTTCTTGATTCCCATATGATATTTACTTCTATATTTGAATTAAAATTTTTAGGTCTTATCATACCCCACATCAAAACTATATCTTCCATCTGAGTCTCAGCACCTAAAGTTCCAGAAACACCCATAACAATTCTTGAAAAACAGCCAACTAAAGCACATGTAAGTATGGTATATACAGGCTCATTAGAATAAACGACAACAGGATGAATAGTTTTACCATATTTTTCTGCCATCAAAATAACTTCGCGAAAAAGATCTTTTTCTTCTAAAGTTAGAGTTTCATAGTTTGATGATTGATTATAACCTTTTTCAACTTTAACGTTTAAAACAACTATATCAGTATCTTCATCATTAATATTTTCAAAAACCCATCTTAGATGAATTAAATTATTTGGATTTCTTACTGCAACAAGAATTCTATTTCTCTTAGTAAGATTTTTAAATAAACTTTCAATATTACTTTCCGTTTTTATATTAACTTTCTCTTCTTTATCAGTTTCATTTATTTTATGAATATCAAAATAAGAACTCTGTTGTTTTTTTTCAGAATAAGTAAATAAAAAGTAAAGAAATAATGAAAAACTAACTCCAGCCATTGTTGCAACTTTTTTAGTAAATAAATTTATGAGGGATAAAGAAAAAATTAAAATAAAAAGCAAAATTAAACCTAAAGGTATCTTATATTTCTTCCATTCAATATTAATAGGAAACATCCATTCTTTTTTGATATCATATCTTTTAAATCTTAAAACTATTAAAGATGCTAAATCAAAAGTTAAACTCCACAAAACCCCAAAAGCATAAGCTTCTCCTAATATAAATATATCCCCACCAGATAATAAAACTATTACTCCTTGTAATAAAGCAACAATGGTTATTATAATATAAGTAGTTCCATACTTTGGATGAAGTTTTCTCATCCAGGAAGGAAGTATTCCATCCTCTGCAACTCTATTTATTATTCCATTAGCACCAACTATAGCAGTATTTACTGCACCAATTAACATAAAAAAAGCAGAAAGGACTACTGCAAACTTTAAAAAAATTTTTAAAAAGAAAGGAACTGCAAGTTCCATAGCAAGACCACTTAGAAGATTTTCATAATAATTATTTATTATCTTATCAAAAGGTATTATAAGAGCAGTAAAAAAAGTAAGAACACCAGTAAATAAAAAACTAAATATAAATATAATAAATACTGCTTTTTTAAGATTCAATATTTTGGGATCTTCTATTTCTCTATAAACTTGTGCAAGAGTTTCAAGGCCACTCAAGGCAAGTATTGAATGCCCTAAAGCCATTAACACACCAATAATACCAATAGGTTTTAAAAAATCAAAATTTTTTGCCCAACCTAAACTTTCATCTGTAAAACGAAACTCAAAAGGGGGAAAATTGTATCCTCTTTTATAGATAGTATAAACACTAAATATTAACAATAAAAAACCAACAATTCCAGTAAAAATAACTATTTTGATGTTATTTTCTGAAGATTCCTTGACACCTTTTATATTTTCTCGCCAAAAATAATAAATCACACATAAAGAAAATATAACAGCAACTCCTCTCGGATTAAGAGAAAAACTAAAAGAAAAATAAGATAAAATACTATTTATAAAATAAGAAAGATAAAGTCCTGCACTAACTGAACTAACAGGTGCTGTAAGAAGATAATCTAAAACTAATGCAGATACAGAAAATTTAGCAAGTGTTTTACCCAAGCTTTCTTTTACAACAACATAAAC
>JANZZP010000029.1 GCA_026419335.1 Elusimicrobiales bacterium
ATTTCTTGGTTTTTTGTATCAAGATAGAAAACAAAGAAATGTTCTTTTTTAGCAGTTCTATAGGCTGAAAGTCGTTCATAAACATCTTTTGGTGTAAGATATAAATAAGTTTTCTTTTCTCTTAAAAATCTTTTACCTAACTCAAACGCTGCAACAATACTACATGCACGCACTTTGCCAATATTTAAGAAATTTTTTAATTCATTAACTGATATATATGGTAGTTCTTTACCGTAATGTTGGAGAAGTTTTTTGGCTAAATCTAATACTGTATGATTTTTTGTTCCTGTACGCAAAATAATTGCTAAAAGTTCTTCATCTTTTAAGCTGTCAGGAGTGTTATACCTTATAAGTTTTTCTCGTGGTAAAAATTTATTATTTTTTGTTAATATTGTTTTTATTTTTTGTGTATTTTCCATTTATATTATACATTTTTAATAAAAGTATTTTTCATCTTGTAGAATACATAATAATAAAACTTTCAAAGATTGGTTCTAATTCTTTTGAAGATAATTTTGTTAAAGAAAGCATAATTTAATTTTGATAGCATTTTCTACTTCGGGGGTGGCGGATTTGAACCGCCGACCTCACGGTCCCAAGCCGTGCGCTCTAATCCAACTGAGCTAACCCCCGGACTTTAAAATTAATTATATTTATTTCTATTCATATTTTCAATCTATGAGATTAAAATTTATCTAAATAAACTTCATTATCTATTTCATACATTCTCTTATAATTTTTAACATTTGATTATGAATTTTTCCATTTGAAGCAACTATTGTTTTCCCGAATAAGTAATTGTCACCTCCGTAATAATCTGTAATTTTCCCCCCAGCTTCCTTAACTATTAATGAACCAGCTGCTACATCCCATATTTTTAAATTTTCTTCCCAAAAACCTTCAAAAATCCCTTCTGCTACCATACATAAATCTAATGCTGCGGATCCTAATCTTCTTATTGCTTGAGCTTTAGTAGAGAATTTGTTAAATAATTTAAATACTCTTTTAGGATTTTTGTATGTATAATATGGAAATCCTGTTACTAATAATGAATTATATAAATTTTCTATTTTAGAAACAAGTATTTTTTTGTTATTTTTATATGCTCCGGTTCCTTTCTTTGCATAATATAAATCTTTAGTAATAGGATTATAGACTATTCCCTCTTTAATTTCTTTATTTTCTATTATTCCGATAGAAATACAAAATATAGGCAGTTTATGCGTAAAATTTACAGTACCATCAAGAGGATCAATTACCCAGTATCTTGTGTGTGGATCTATTTCTTCTTTTATTGTAGGACAGCTTTCTTCACATATAATTTTATCGTTAGGAAATTTTTTAGAAATAAATTCTTTTATTATTTCTTCAGATTCTTTGTCGGCTTGTGTGACCGGATTGTTTTTTGATTTAAAGTCTACCTCAATATTTAATGAGTAAAAATATTTTTCTAAAATTTTAGATGCTTTTTTTATTATCTTTATTAAAATTTCTTTCATTTAAAATAAACCTACTATTTTATAATATAATTTCTTTAATGGAGAAAGGTTATTTATCTTTTCTTCAATTTTTTTGTCTGTTAAAATTATATAAAAATTCCTTAATTTTCCATCTTCAATAATTCTTACATATGTATGTTTTAGATTTTCATCTTCCCAAATATAATGTTCTTTAGTAGTATTATTTTGTTTTTCTAAATAAATATTAGTGGGTATTCCATAATTAATAATCGCTTGATTGTATATACTTTCCCACTCAGTGTCGTTTAAGAAATTTTCACTATATATTAGAGTTATTTTAAAAACTTTAGAATTAAAAAATGATATCAAAGTTCTCATTTCTGAGTTATCAGTATAAATAACCTCGTAAGTTTTTGAAATGTTGTCATAAGAAGCTATTTTTTTTATCTGATATTTTTGTTTTAAATTTTTATAACTCTGGCCTAAATAAATGTCTATTAAACCTTTTGGTAGTTCTGAAGATAACCCTAATGATATATATAAAAGAGCGATACAGATATATGTTAATTTTAACATAAATAGCAAATTTTGAAATCAATGTTTAAAATGTCTTATTCCTGTAAATATCATAGCAATATTATGTTGATTTGCAGCATTTATAGAATCTTCATCTCGTAAAGAGCCTCCTGGTTGGATTATAGATGTTACACCTATTTTTGCTGCTTCATCAACTACATCTCTAAATGGGAAAAATGCATCTGACGCTAAAACTAATGGAAATTTTTTAAGTTCTTCTAACACTACTGGATCAATTTGGTTCATTTTTATAGAAGCTATTTTTAATGCATCAATACGTGACATTTGACCAGCACCTATTCCCACAGTTTGTGTTCCTCTTGCTAAAACAATTGTATTTGATTTAACATATTTTGCTACTTTA
>JANZZP010000066.1 GCA_026419335.1 Elusimicrobiales bacterium
ATAAATCTTATCTATATGCGGATTATTCACAAAGAGGCTTTTTGTAGCAGGATTACTGACAACAATAGAGATTTTGGATTGCGGATAAACTCTCTTAATCTGTCTGATAACAGGCGTAAGCTGTAGCAGATCGCCAATCGCCCCAGGTTTGAGAAGGAGAAGGTTTTTAACCAATTTTGTTGACCTTTTTTTAGGAAAATATAATATAATTACTAATCAAAAATGTAAATTAAATTTAATATCTATTTAGATAATAAAAACTTTAAAAAGAAAGGGAATTAGATTGTACAAAGGTTAAAGGATAGTTTGTGTTACACCTGCTGGTAGAAGAAGATATATGAAATTATTAACCCCCTATCTTGTAAAAAATATGGAAAGAGGGTTTGTAGATGAATGGCAGATATGGGTGAATACTAATAATGTGCTGGATTTAGCTTTTTTTGAATTGTTAGAAAAAAATTTTGAAAAAATAAAATTAATCCAACAGCCAAGAGGTGTTATTAATGGTAACGCCTCAATCAATGATTTTTATAAATTTTGTTGTGATGAAGACTCTATTTATATAAAATTTGATGACGATATTGTCTGGCTTGAGCCAGATTTTTTTGTGAAATTTTTAGACTTTAGAATTACCAATAAAGATTTTTTTTTAGTTTTCCCACTCACAATTAATAATGCTGTTTGCTCACATATTCTACAACAGCTTAAGAAAATAAAAAATTCAAATTATATAAGAGCAAATGCATTAGATGATATTGGTTGGAAAGACCCTTATTTTGCTGAAAAGCTTCACTTGTGGTTTTTGGAAAAAATAAGAGAAAACTCTTTTAATGATCTATTTTTTGATTATACCCCAATTGCTTTAAACAGATTTTCAATAAATTGTTTTGCCTGGTTTGGTAACGAATTTAAAAAGTTTGGAGGGGTAATTGAAGGAGATGATGAGGAGGCTCTTTCGGTTCATAAAGTTATGGAAATTAAAAAAAGTAATTGTATATATGGTAGTGCCATAGTTTCTCATTTTGCTTTTTATACTCAGAGAGAATATTTGGATAATACAAAAGTATTGTATCTATATGAACAGATTTTAAAAAACGATAAAGAATTAAATAGTATTTTTAATAAAGTTAATTTAATAGCTAATTCAGTCGATAATAAAGATTTAATAAGTTCAAAGATGACCGGAAAAAAAATTAAATGATCTTATACATGATCTTTCTAAAAAAGAAATAATACCTTATGTAAGAATAAAGATAAAAATAAGATTAATTTCTTTGAGAGAATTAAAAAGCAGAGTAATCAAGTTAAAAGATAAAATTTTAAAGTTATTCAGATAAAAGGAGATTTAAAAATAATGTTTAATTTTGTTGTTGTTGGCGCAGGCTTTGCTGGTTCGGTTATTGCAGAAAGAATAGCCACTCAGCTAAAAGAAGAAGTTCTAATAATTGAAAGGCGAAACCACGTTGGAGGCAATTGTTATGACTATAATGATGAAAACGGGATAATTGTTCATAGATATGGTCCCCATATTTTTCATACGGATGAAAAAAAGATTTTAGACTATTTAGCTAACTTTACAACTTGGAATATTTATCATCATAAAGTATTGGCACTTATAGATGGGAAAAAGGTGCCAATACCTTTTAATTTTAATTCCATGGATATGCTATTTCCGATGAGTTTATCTCAAAAGCTTCAGCAAAAATTACTCAAAAAGTTTTCTTATGGAAGTAAAATTCCAATCTTGGAGCTTAAAAAGATAAGGGATAACGACATACAGTTCTTAGCAAATTTTATTTATGAAAAAGTTTTTTTGAATTATACAGCAAAACAATGGGGCAAAAGGCCTGAAGAAATAAATCCTGAAGTAACTTCAAGGGTTCCAGTTTTTATTGGTAGAGATGATAGATATTTCAACGATAGGTATCAATATATACCTAAAGGGGGTTATACAAAAATTTTTCAAAATATGCTGAATCATCCAAAAATAAAGATTATGCTTAATACAGATTTTAAAGAAATAATGCGGGTTGACGATAAAAATAAAAAAATATTTTTTTTAAATAACGAATTTCAGGGTAAAATTGTATACACTGGGATGTTGGATGAGCTATTTAATTATAAATATGGTGTTCTTCCTTATAGAAGTTTACGATTTGTTTTTGAACAAATAGAAAAAGACTATTTTCAAGAAACGGCCAGTGTCAATTATCCGAATGATTATGATTTTACAAGAATTACAGAGTTTAAACATATTCATCCAGCTAAAGTTTCAAAAACCACTATAGCTTATGAATATCCCAAGGACTATAAACGTGGTGAAGAACCATATTATCCTATGTTTACTGACGAGGGCCAAAAAAAATACAAAAAATACAATGAATTGGCAAGTAAATATAAAAACTTAATAATAGTTGGTAGATTGGCCGATTATAAATACTATGATATGGATGATGTTATAAAAAGAGCATTGGAAGTTTTTGAAGGAAAGATAAAAGGTTAAAGTAAGATGAATGTGAGAGAAACTATTTGTGCAGTTGTGGTCACGTTTAATAGAAGACAATTACTAATAGAGTGTTTAGATGCACTAAAAAATCAGACTTATCCACTCGATGCAATTTATATAGTCGACAATGCTTCTAATGATAAAACTCCCGAGCTTTTATTAGAATCTGCCTATATAAAAGAATTACCTCCTCCAAATTTAAGTGAACCGTGGGAAAAAGACTTTGAAATTAAAAATAACATTAATGGTAACCCAATAAAAGTCCATTATGTAAGAATGCATGAAAATACCGGAAGTTCTGGTGGTTTTCACGAAGGTATTAAAAGAGGATATGAAAGAGGCTATGATTGGTTTTGGCTTATGGACGATGATGTAGAAGCTTTTACTTACGGTTTAGCAAATTTGCTCAAATACATTAATATCTCAAAATTTATACAATCGTCACGACAGCTTCCGAATGGAAATATTTTCTATTGGGGAGATATAGTAACCTCGGATGGGAAATATATCAGTGTTGGTGATAAAATCTCTGAGAAAGATTATATTGAAATAAACACTGGTTGTTTTGAGGGAATGTTTATTCACAGGGATATAATAACTAAGATTGGCTATCCTAAAAAAGAGTTATTTATGGTTGGGGATGATACTTTTTATGGATGGATGGCCTCTAAATATATGAGGATAATTTGTATTAAAGAATGTTGTCTAAAAAAAAAGATAGAACCTAAAAAGATTAAGGCCCCTTTGACGGAGTATCTTTTTTTTAGAAATAATTATTTTTTATTAAAGTGTTTTACCAATGACTCAACTATCGCTAAAATAAGATTTTTTTTAAAGGTCATAAAAAAAGTTTTAAGCAGAATAATTGTTTATAAGTCTGGTGCACTTGCTTTTGCAGTTCTAAAAGGATATATTGATGGAGTAATGGGGGACTTTTCAAATAAATATATTAAAAAAATCTTAACTCAAAATAATATTAAAAAAATATGAAAAATATTTTAGTTATTAGAACTGCAGGACTAGGTGACATGATTCTTACATTATCAGCTGTTTCTCCTATAAAAAGAAAATATCCAAATGCAAATATTTATTTTTTGACAGATACACAAAATCTTTTTTTTCTGAAAAACTTTAATTTTGTTAAAGAAACATTTGAGTATAAAAGAGGACTTAGAAACATAATAAAATCTATTGATCTTTTAAAAAAAATAAATATAGACATAATTATTAACTTCGAAAGAGGTTTTAAAAAAACACTTATATCATATTTAATTCATAGTCCAATAAGAATAGGATATGATATTTTTTTAAATAATTTTTTTAACACACATTTTGTTAAAGATTTTAGAAACAATTTAAATATTCATATGCGGAAAAGATATTATGAATTGACAAAAGTTTTAGATTTAGATTGTTATGATGTTAAGCTTGAATTTACACCTAACTATGAAGCAGTAAAAAAAGTCGAAGATTTTTTATTAAGAAATAGCATTAACGAAAAAGACATTATTATCGGAATTAATCCAGTTACGGGATTTAAATCAAAGTACTGGATAAATGAAAGATGGGCCAAAGTAGCTGATTATTTAATTGAGGAACAAAATGCTAAAGTTATATTAACATACGGACCTTCACAAGATCAATTAGATACCTGTTTGAATATCATTAGTCTAATGAAAAATAAACCTATTCTCTCATTTAAAACAGACCTTGTTGAATTTGGAGCTTTACTAAAAAAACTAGATTTTTTAATATGCCTCGATTCTGGTCCGTTTCATTTTGCAGTTTCATTAGGTATTCCCACGGTTTCTTTATGGGGAAGGGGAAACCTAAAGCAATGGGGGCCAGAAGGCAACAATAATATTATTATAACGAAAAATGTTGAATGTTCGCCTTGTAACAAATTTGAATGTGAAAATACAATATGTATGTCTTCTATAACTGTTGATGATGTTATTAAAGCTACAGATATTATTTTAAAATCGGTTAGAGAGTTAAAAAAACAATGAATAGTAAAAATATTATAGTATTTCATCCTATTAGCAAATGGATAGGAGGTGGAGAGACAGGATTGCTTGATTTGTTGAGAAATATTGATAAAAATAAATTTAAAATACAAGTAGTTATCCCATATAAAGGACCATTATCAGAGGAGCTAACCAAAATTAATATTCCAATCAAATTTCTCCATATTAGAAGATGGCACTCACTAGAAACTAAAGTTTTATTACCTTATTTAATGATTAAATTATCTTTCATTATTAAATCTTTTAATCCTGACTTGATATTTTGTAATTCTCATGATGTTGTTCCTTTTGGAGTTTTATCTAAGATCATATTTAAAAAGCCTGTTGTGTCATTTATTGGGGTTGAGTTGCATCGAAATTTAGCTAAAAAATATTTAGTCAGTTATTCTGATGCAATAATTGTTAAAACTGAATGGCAGAAAAAGGAGTTAGAAGCAATAAAGTGCAAGAATGTTCATAATTTAGGAGATGGTTTTGAAATTGATAAGTTTGTTATAGGTGATAAAGAAATTGCAAAAGAAGAATTAAGAAAGGAATTAAAATTACAACCCGATAGCTTTATTTTATTAAGTGTAGGTCGTTTTGAAGATGTAAAAAATTTTGAATATACTATTAAAGCTCTATCAGAATTAAATCTAAATAACGTTTATCTAATAATAATTGGTGCAAAATTTGATAATTCTTTATATGAAAAAAAAATAGTTAATTTAATTAAAGAATTAAACTTGGAGCAACAGGTCAAAATTCTACCATTTACTCGAAATTTACAAAAATATTTTTTAGGATCAGATGTATTTATTCAAAGTTCAAAAAGTGAGGGTTTACCCCGTTCTGTTATAGAAGCAATGCTTTATGGTTTACCTATAATACTTTCTGATATAGAACCACATATAGAAATCATACAAAAAGCAAAGGGGTTTTTAACAAATCTTTACAATACTAGTGCTCTATCAGAGAAAATACTCTATTTTTATAATAATAGAAAAATCGTTGAAGAATTCGGAAATTATAATAGAAAAATTTCAGTTCAAAATTATGACATCAAATTTTATGTAAAAAAAATAGAAGAAATATTTACAAATAGCTAATAATATTTAATTTTTTTGGGAATATTATTTTTAAAATCTGTTAACTCCTTTAAACTGACATACTTTATAAATACAGAAAATGCTGAAATTGCACAGTATGTTAGTCCCGGAACTCCGTCGAGAAACCCCAATCTTACAAAATACTTATAAAAAAAGGTAAAAAGTGGCCTGACTGTTATCTGAAATAAATTAAATTTTCTTCCCTTATCCTTGTAAGTCTGAGCAGAAATATATGAGTATTTTAAATTTGAAACGGCGAAGTCGCAGGCGGATCTTCCTATGAAATGGAGTATATCATTTTTTAGCTTTCCAATTCTGCCATAGGATACAAATACTCCATGAGGGCTTAATCCACCCCATTGGCCCTTCTCTTTGTTGAAAAGTCTCGGAACTCTGCTGGGATACCATCCAGAATGTTTTATCCATCTGTTCATAAAAAAAGGTTTTCTTGGTATTAAAAAACAATCATAGCCAGTTTGGTCCAAATCTAATGACTTAATTTCCTCTATCAACTCTTTGCTTAGTCTTTCATCGGCATCTAAACTAATGACCCATTTGTTTTCACACATTGATGTGGCAAACCTGTGCTGTTCTATATTGCCGGGCCACGGTCTCTGGATTATTTTATCAGTATATTCTTTACAGATTTCTATGGTTTTATCAGTACTAAAAGAATCTACAACTACAATTTCATCAACCCATTTGACACTTTCCAGGCAATCTCTTATATTCTTTTCTTCGTTAAAGGTTATAATTTCTGCGGATATTTTGGTTTTTGCCAATCTATTGCTCCAGTTGTAAATTATTTAACACATCTTCTATAGTTATAGCTTCAACACACCTTGGTGTCATTCTCTCGCTTGGTTCACATTCCTTGAAAAATTTTTGTTTGCAGGGAGAACAGGGAAAAGCTTTATAGATTACCTTTGCCTTTTTGCTATAGGGACCAAATTTTACAGGTGATTGGGGACCAAAGATAGCTACCACGGGGATATCTAATGCACTGCCTAAGTGCATTATACCACTGTCGTTACAAATTAAAGCCTTGCATTTGGAAAGAATAGCCATAGTCTCTCTTATATTTGTCTCACCAATAAGCAGTAGTGGACTAAATTTCGCATTATTTTTTATATAATCTACAAAATCTCTTTCTCTTTTTCCACCAAAAAAAATTGTTCTGTAGCCCTTTTCTCCCAGAATGTTTGATACCTCGATAAAATTATCAATATGCCATGCCCTTTTAGGATTGGCAGAGAAGGGATGAATTGCTATTGTCTTTTCATACAAGTTATTCTTCTTAAAAAAATCTTCAGCAAATACTTTTTCTTCGTTAGAAAGCCAAGCTTCCAAGTAGTCGTCCTTTACCTTTATGCCATCGGCCCTAAGAACATCCAGAAAGTTCTGAACCTCATGTTGATCGTGTCGGTATTTAACCTTTTTGGTAAGCAAGAATCCTCTGCCTTCGGTATCAAAGCCTATTCTTTCTTTTGCACCGGTCAGATAGGCCATAATAGCGCTTGATAAGGATCTTTTAAGAATATAAACTTTATCAAACTTCTTTTCTCTTAACATTTTTATAAAGTCGATTTTAGATTTTAGTGTTTTGTGTATACCTGTGCAGTCTGCATGAATGGTTTCAGGATCCCAGTATATTAGTTCGTCTGCATAAGGAATACCCTTAACAACTTCGGAGGATATGGGAGCAACAACCCACGCGATATAAGCAGAAGGCTCTGAATATCTTAGATTTCTTAAAAAAGGCACAGTAAGTATAGTATCACCGATGAATCTGTATCTTAAAACTAATATCCTTTTTTCCATAAGTTTTAATATTTTAACATTACCAGTTATCTCATTGCAAAAAAATGTAATGTTTAGTTTAATCGGATTAAATCAGTAAAAAATTTCTTTTAAAAAGACAAAATAATTTTTATAATATAAAACAGTTGAGCACATGTTCAATTGTTTAAAAGAGGTTTTGGTATGAAAAATATTAAGGATGAAATTTGCGAAGTTAATTTTATCGATGAAAAGAAGGTCCTCTCGGTAAGAGAAAAGATTAAATCTGATTATATTATAAGCAGGCTTGCCGAAACCTTTAAGGTTCTTGGGGATCCCACGAGGACAAAGATAATTTTAGCCCTATCTTTTGATGAGTTATGTGTTTGTGATATTGCAAGTCTGCTTGGTACAACAAAGTCT
>JANZZP010000043.1 GCA_026419335.1 Elusimicrobiales bacterium
AAAGTTAATTTAAAACTAGTAAAACCATCATATAAACTTAAAGATGGTGATAGAATTGAGATTTTCTTTGTAGAAAATGAAGAAAAGAGTTCAATAAAACTTTCTGATATTTTAGTATATGAAGATAGTGATATTATGATAGTTAACAAACCACAAGGAATGCTTGTACACCCAACTGGAGAAAGTTGGATGTCTGATTATTTGGCACTTTCTATGGATAAAAATACCCTTGTGTATTTGATTTATACTCAAACAGATATAGCAAATTCTGATGTTAAAAGACTTGGACTTGTCCATAGGCTTGATGCAGATACGAGTGGAGTTATGGTTATTGCTAAAAATTTAAAATCTCAAAATTTTTTAATGGAGCAGTTCTCATCACATAGTGTATATAAAAAATATATTGCAGTAGTATCAGGTATAATTAGAGAAGAAAAAATAGTAATAGATGCTCCTATAGGAAGAGTACAAGGTGCAAAAAAACTTACGGTGATAGAATATGGAAGAGATGCTTATACAGAAATTTTTGTCAAAGAGAGAGGTAGAAGTAATAGTTATATTGAAGTTTATCCAAAAACTGGAAGAACAAATCAAATTAGAGTTCATCTCTCTTATATAAAACATCCTATAATTGGTGATTTAATTTACGGAAAAACTAATTATTATCGATTAATGTTACATTCTAATATTTTGTCATTTATTCATCCTTCTAAAAAGAAAAAAGTTTTTTTTGAAATTCTTCCTGATAAAACTTTTATGAAGTCAATAAATGAATTGCTTTTCGGATTTTAATAAGTATTTTTTTAATATTCTTATAATTTGCTAAATTATAAATATGATAACCAAACTTACAGCTAAAACAATTCTTGATGAGAATTATTGTATATGTATGATGAGGAATGCAACAACAGTTTTCGTTTTTTGGAAGTTTTCAGACTATTATTTAAAGCTTTTTGAAGAAAAAATTATATCACAAGAAGTAAGAATAAAAGTTTTTAATGAAGAAGGAAAGTGTATTGCAGATATTCCTTCAATTTATGCAAGTGGTGGATTGCATATAATATTACCATCTTTTTCAAAAAAGATTAGAGTTGGTATATTTGGATTTGAAAAAGGAGTTGAAAAAAGTTTTTGTTTTTCTAATGAGATAGATATTGTATGCGAAAAAGAAATTAAAAAGGATTATAGCTTTTTAAAATGAAAAGAGTTGATTGTTTGTTTGTATTCCATTTCCATCTTCCGTATATTTACCATAAGGAAGGTAATTATTTTGAAGAGAATTGGTATTATCAAAGTTTAGCAGATTCATATATACCTTTTCTTATAATGATGGAAGAATTAGCTTGTGCTTCAATTGCACCATCTTTAGTAGTTTCTATATCACCTGTACTATATAATATGATGGAAAATGAAGTAATGTCTGATAGATTTAGAAAATATTTAGAAAAGATGCTTATACTTATAGATGAGGAAAGAAATATTATAAATGATGAACGTATATCTAAAGTTTTAGATGTATATGAAGAAAAGTATACTAAAGTACTTAATTATTTTGATAGATATAGTGGAGATATTATTACTCCGTTTAAACTGCTTAAATCTCAAGGAGTATTTGAAATTATAACTACACCATTAACATACCCTATACTTCCTCTTATAACTTCAAAAGAAGCTGTTAATTTACAAATATCTGGAGCTATTAAAGATTTTCAGGAGAAATTTCTTGAAAAAAGTCGAGGTTTTTTTATTCCAGAATGTGCTTGGTGTAGGGATATCGAAAATTTTCTTGTTAAAAATTCTATAGAATACATTTTCCTTGATGAAAGATCATGTGAAGGTTTTTCCCCTTCAAATATTTATAGTTTGGAAAGTGGAATAAGAGTTTTTTTGAGAGATTATAGAGCATTTGATTTTCTTTTTGGAGAAAAAGGAATTATTAAAAATTCTTTTTACAGAGAATTTTATAGGGATATAGGATACGAAAGAGATATAAGTTATTTAAAAAAATATACTGGTTGTGATTTCCATGTTCCAACAGGGATTAAATATTTTAGAATTACTGATGTTAATGTCTCTCTTGATAAGAAAGAGGTATATGTTCCTGAATTGGCGTTTAAATCATTAGAACAGGATTCGATAAAATTTGCTGATTTTATATGTAATATATTTTCCAATTCAAATAATACACCTTTATTTGTTGCTGTGTTTAATACTGAAATTTTTGGACATAAGTGGTTTGAAGGTATTGATTTTTTAAAACATTTTTTTATAAACGTAAGACAAAAAAGATATCCATTTAATTTTGTTATTCCTTCCTTGTATATAAAGAATACTCTTTCTAAAACAATTGTTAATCCTTCAATTTCAAGTTGGTCGGATAATGGTTTTTTTGATAAATGGTTAAATGAAAAAAACGATTTTGTATATCCATATTTACATGAGATAATAAAGAGATTTATTTATGTGGCATCAAGATATAGAAATTTACCGGTTATTAGTGATAATGAAAAAATATTGAGACAAATAGTGAGAGAAATTGTTATGATGCAATCATCTGATTGGGCTGTTATGATAGGAAATAACATACATAAAGAGTATGCTATATATAGAATAACAAAGCATTATAAAAATGCATTGAAATTAATTGATTGGCTTGTAAAGGGTGATTTTAATAGATTAGAGTTAGAAAATATGGAGAAAGAATTACCTCTTTTTCATGATATTGAATGGAAAAATTTTCTTTCCATCTCAATTATTTAGAGGAGGAATAATGAGGGCGATTTATTTGTTTGTAATTTTTACATTTGTCTCTTGTGTTCCTTTTAATATCAAAAAAGATAATCTTCTTTTTTCAAAGAAGTTTAAAATATATCATTACACATCAAATCTTTCAAGTAGTGAGTTTGATATATGTGAGGAAGTTTTAGATAGTATTTTAAAAATTTTTGCAAGTGATATATCAATAATTGATAATATGAAATCAAATTGTACTTTGTATGTTGATATAAAATCTAAGAAAAAAGTAAAAGATAATAATTTTAGATATACTATCTTTATAGATTTTGAAAATATTTATAAAGAATTAGATGAAAAAAAAGCTATAAATAAAGCATTACCTGCCTTATCAGTAACGGCTGATGAAAATTTAAGAGAAAAATTAAGTGAAATTACTAAAGATCATAATAAAAATATTTTATTTGTTGAAGAAAAGAAAAAAGATTTGGCTAATGGTATGATGTTGTTAAATTCTAATGAATCAGTTTTAGAAACTTCTGTTACTAAAATATATGGAATAACTTTAACAGTTAATATTTTAAAAGGTTCAAAATTAATAGATTCATTTGTTACTAGTGGATATGGTGAAAAAGAAGAAGCAGTTAAAAGTGCATTGTTAGAATTAGTTTCAAAAATACAGCTAGATAAACTAAAAATGGAGTATATTGTGGTTGAATTTTCAAATATAAAAACATCTCAAGACTTTAATGATATTTATAGTTTTCTTTCGAAAAATTTTATTTCTTTTGAAGTACTATCTATAAAACAAGATTCATTAATTATAAAACTTCCAATGACAAAATCTCTTGAAGAATTGTCAAGTCATATGATTGCAACAATGAAAAATTCTGCTGTTGAAAATATAGATTTTGAAAATAAGAAAATTACTATTACTTTAAATTATACTTTGGTTGGTATATTATAA
>JANZZP010000053.1 GCA_026419335.1 Elusimicrobiales bacterium
TAATTGATTTTATTTGATAGAATTTTTAAAAAATCATTTTTTGAAATAATTAAATTTACTCCACTATCATTAGAAATAAAATAGGTCTTATTATCTATTTTTTCAAAAAGGATGTCTATTTTCATTTTCTTTTTCATTTTGGTTTTACTGGTTTAAACTCACTCCAACCATATATTTGTGGATATTCTCTCCATGGCCCTTCACAAATTTTATAATAAATACATTTTTTGCATGTAATATTTTTGGTTTTACCTTCATTTTTTCTATAATTACCATAGTTTTCTACAAACACATCTGCATCGAATACGGGTCCATCAGGTATAATTTTTTCTACTACACATTCTTCATATCTTTTCATAAGGCAATATGGTATTGCTTCTGTATAACAAGGAATATTAGCTTTTTTGCCTATATCTAATCCTTTATATAAATAAGGAAGAATATCTGTTTTTTTTGGAACTATCCAACTACGATTTTCCCACCCCCTCCCAATTATATGAATAAAAGCAAATTGAAATTGGTCAACTTTTAGATAGACAAGCAGTTTTGCTATTTCTGGAAGATATTTGTAATTTAAAGATGTTATTACTGTATTTGTAAGTACATATATATTATGTTTTTTTGCATTTTTTATGCCGGTTATAGTTTGATTGAAACTTCCAGGTGAATGAGTAAGTTTATCGTGTAAAGAGGCAATATGTCCATGAACTGCTGGACTTATTTCATTTACACCAGCGTTAATAAGTTGTTTGAGAAAGTTTTCATTACAAAGGGTTCTTCCATTGGTTTGAAGTTGAATTTTTTGATAACCTAATTGTTTTGCTTTTAATATGATTTTTATAATATCTGGATGTAAGGTAGGTTCTCCACCTGTTAAAACTAGAGTTTTTGCTCCATCATCTATTCCTTTTTTTAAGCTAATTTCAATTTCTTGTAGAGATTTTGGTTTAATATGTTCTCTTTTTGAACCTTGTGCACAAAAGTCACATAAGTTATTACAATTAAAGGTAATTTTTATATCTACTTTTTTATCCATATATATTTAACCAATTATCAATTATACTTTTTAGTTTTTTATTTTTTCTCGTATATGATATCATATCAAAAATAGCTTTAAAAATTTTACATTTTTCAGTGTCTGATGGTTTTTTGGCTTTCTTTGTAATTAGTATTCTATACCATAATGGTATGTAGCAATATTGAGAATATATACATTTAATACAATTTTCATCAAACTTATTTGTATGAATCAAATTTAGAATTTTATTTATATTTTGATTATAAAAGAAATCATTATGAGTTGTATTAACGCTTCCTAACCTTAAATCTAAATTTCCACTTTCAAATAGCATTCTTGACTCATCGTCAGGATGTATAAATCCATTAATATCATATGATAACCTATTTATTATGGGAATACTTCTTTTTTTATGTGGCTTTTTTTCAATTATACTTTTAAGTAATAACATAAATCCCTTTTCATATAATGGAATTTTTTTATCTACATTTATTTTTATTATTTCATCGAATGCCTTTTCATAAAATTTTATATAATCATTGGCTGTAATACCAATTTCCTTCCACTTTTCCATTGCCAAACCAAGAGGTTCTACCATTCCTAATTGAACTCTTAAAACATTGAATTTTAAATATTCATTAATTATTTCTTTTGGAAAATTAAGAGAATGTTTAGTTATTGTAGTTATAAGATTTGGATATTCAATTATTCCTTTATTAGCGTAATAAATAATTTTTTTAAGAGAAATAGATAGATTATTGTAAGCATTTTTCTCCCATTTTCTTGTTATATTATGTAGTTCTGGTGGTCCATCTAGGGATGTGCATATTGTTATTTTATTTTTTAGTATTAACTTTAGTTCACCTTCAGTTAATCTATATAGATTTGAGACTATTGATATATGATTTGATATTTTTTTTATTTTTGTAATTCTTTTGAAGTAATTTATTATTTCTGAGAGTGTTTTGGTATTTAAAAAAGGTTCACCACCTGTAAATTCAAGATAAATATAATCTAGAGGAATAGATGTTATAAAATCAATTATTTTTTTTCCTATTTTTAGATTTAAATTTTTTTTATTTTTAGATTTTTTACAGGAACAATATATACATTTTCCATTACATATATTACCTGTAGATATTATATGGTCTTGTGGATATTTTTTAAGCATTACTTTTTATAAAAACATGAAATATTTGGAGCTTTGTGAATTTTATTAAGTGGTTTAAATTCTGAATCTCCAAATTCTTCGTAATATTTTTTTTCAAATCCAGCACATATTTTGTAATAAATACATTGTTTACACTTATTTGTCTTCATTCTTAAATTGTCAGTTATCATTGTGTACATAGAGTTGTAATATGTTTTTTCTGGAAGTATTAAATCGTCATCAAAATAGGGTATTTTCCAGTCAGAGATAAGATCTTCATATCCTGGTAGAAGACAGGGAGTATAGTTTGAAAGTATTTGAGATAGTGGAAATGCCTTCTCAGAAGCAAGGTATTCAATTGTTTTTTTAATATAAGGTAATGTTTGAGAGTATTTTATTAGTAATTTATTTTTTGATTTATATACTTGACCTAATAGATGTAAAGCTATTATATGAAAAGATTCAATATGGTATTTTTGATGAAAAAAACTTACTATATGTGGAATATCTTTATGATTAATGTAAGTAACTGCTGTTCCGATTGTTATATGTATGTCTAGTTTTATGGCATTTTCAATTGCTTTTATAATTTTTGAAAACGCATTTTTAACACCTACTATTTTATCATGTTTTTTAGATATATGTGAATGGACAGAAAATGTTATAGAGTTTAAACCACAATATTTGAGGTTTTTTAAAAATTTATAATCTGCTAATTTTATACCATTTGTTACTATTTGAATGATTGGATAACCAATTTTTTTTGCAGAAATTATTATTTTATTTAGTTCTGTATAAATTGTTGGTTCTCCTCCTATAATTTGACATAAAGTTGAACCGTTATCATATGATTTCTTTAAATGAATAATTGCCTTTTCGATATCAATGTTTATTTTGGACAGAGCATTTTCTGTATAACAAAAAATACATTTTGCGTTACAATTATAATGAAGAGTGATTTCACATGATTTTGGCTTTACTGTTGGCCAGTTTAATTTTTTAATAGCATCAATTGTAGATAGTGTTTTCATAGAAATAACTCGTTTATTATATTTTTGATATTTAATATAGTGTTTTTTATTTCTTTATTTTTATTTTTTTTACTAAATTGATTTTGACATACGATGTATTTAACTTCTTGACTTATACCAAGCATATCCATTATAGCGTCTATAGTAATTTCTTGGCAATTTATGTATCGATAACCCTCTTTATATGGAATACCATTTTCTGGATAAGTACCACCTCTTGTGATTATTACTATAACATTTTTTTTATTAATCATCTTTTTTCTAAAAAAGTAACAATAAGATGCTATAAGTTCAAAATATGATAAAAGAGCTGCTGGTATAGTTAGAGTATACATTGGTGTTGTTATAAGTAAAATATCAGCATTTTCTATGTTGGCAAGTTCTTTTTCTATATACTTAAATACTTTATTGGTTTTGGTAGAAACTTTTGCTATTTTTTTGCTATTTTTAATTATTTCTATATATTCAGAAGTAATAAATGGTGGTGTTTTTTTAGATAGATTTGTTTCAGAAATAATAATATCATTTTTTATCTTTTTTAAGTTATTAATAAAAATTTTTTTAAGCTTAATAGAAAGCGATTTTTTGTAATTAGTAAAACTTGCATTTATTATATGTAATTTTATATTTTTATTAATAGTCTTTATTTTTTTTGCTAAGATAGCTTCTTCTATTTTTTTTAATGTTTCAATATTATCAGTGTTAGCATTAAGACATTTTTCTATAAATGAATCTATTTTTTCTATTTCATCTAATAAGATATTTTTCATGTATTTAGGTAAAATATCAATTTTTGATGGTATTTTTTTTATATTATTATCTTTTTCTATCATAAAATTTACCATTGCATCATAATCATTAACTTTTTCTGAAGGTAGCAAAGGCCAAAGTTGGCCATGAAGCAAGGAAAAATCTTTGTTTTTAATAAGTTTTTTGTATGTATTAAAATCTTTTGTTCCAGGAAAGATAAATACAGGGAATGGAGCTGCTATAGAATTGTATTTTAAGGATATTAAAAATGCTCTAAACAACGCATTTAAATCATCTTCAGGGTAGCCAAGAAGAAAAGGATTGGCAGAATTAAAAAGATTAAACCCTTCTTCAGATAAGATTTGTAATGCTTTTATGGTGGATATTACTGTGTAAGGTTTATTCATTTTTGCCGCTGTCTTAAATGTGGTGGCTTCTATTGGTGTAGTAAGTAACTTTACGTGATTTTTAATCAATTTTGCTATTTGTTTGTCTATTTTATTTATCTGTAAACCTTTTACAAAGTTAATTTTTGAAGGTATTTTAAGCATATTATATTTTTCCATGAAATCTATAAAATTTTTTTTGAAAATGGTTATATTTGGGTCAAAATTCCAATAATGAACAGGTTTTATTCTGTCATAAAGTTCTTTTATATCTAATATAGCTAGTTTTGTATCAATAATTTTAGGATAGTCTTTGATAGCACAAAAAGAACAAGAATATGAGCATCCAATTTGTAGTTGAAATAAACCATAATTAATAGCTTTAGAAATTTTAAAAGAGTCATAATCTAATCTCATTGTATCTGCTTCTATAATTCTTTCTGTGAAAATATAATCTGCCATTATTTTTCTTTTAATCCATGGATAGGAGTATCGTATAAAATCACCGCCAACTCTTATTATTGATGTTGGATATTTTTTTCTTAATTCTACTATATAATCATTTACCAGTTCATAATCACAAGTGAATGAAGATGATAACCAAATTTCATCTGGTTTAAAAGGTTGATTTTTTAATAATTCTGATATTTGTTTGGGAGGATATCCAGCAATTGTAATTTTTTTTGGTATTTTGCATTCTATACCTGCATTTTTATATTTCCAAAAACTATCTGGTTTTGGTTGAACATATCCAGGGGCAGCTTCATCACCCTGCATTAAATTTATAATTTCAACTTGGTTATTTCTTGATTTAAGATATGAGATTAGTTTGAAAATAGAGGGCGGTATAATGCTTAGTGTATCTAAAGTTATTTCTGAGTATGTTGGCGGGATATATATAATAAATATCTTGCTTTTTCTAGGAACAATCATTCTTATAATTAAAATTATAGCATATTGAAAAACTGATAAAATTATTTATATATAGTTTAAAGTATTTAAAATTTAAATTTGTGGTATATATATATTGTAGTCAATAATATCTTGGTGTTTAATTTTTTTTATGGTTAGCTTTATTTTGGGTATTTCTGATTTTGTTATTAAGGTTTTTATTTTATTACCATTTTTGATAATATCCTTTTTAATTTTGCTAATAAGATATTCTTTGGGCTGTTTATATTTTGTTATACTCTTATGAATTGTTATAGGGAAACATTTTGTATTATTCCAATAATTATTTTTTATTTTTTTTGTTAGGGATAAAAAAAATGATATTTTAAACATTTTTTTTGAATTATTGATTATTATTTCCTTTAATCTCTTTCTCATTAAAGGTTCAAAATCATTATCGTTAATAAAAAAATAAAAATATTTACAATTTGGATATAATTTTTTAAGTTTTAAATATATACTTCTTATAACTTGCTTATCAGCTGAGCTTATCATTTCTATTTCTTTATAGTTATTTATTTCTATTATTTCAAAATCTTTCATGATTTTTCTAATTATTTTATACACATTTGGTGTTTTAAATAGTTCAAAATTTCTGGACTTCGCATTAAGGAAAAGAAGAACAGGTTTAATATTGTTATCCATTACATATCTTAACATCAAATATGATTCAACACTTCCTGTATAGTGGATAAGAGCAACTTTATCCGACAAATGTCTTTTATTCATATCTCAAAATTATATTATACTTTATTTCAAATTAGATAATATTTCAATATATGATTTATTATAAATGGATTTAGTAAATTTAAACCAATTGTTTGATATCATAATTAGTTTGTTATTTATATTATCTATTAGTTTTTCTTTTTTCATTTTTTTAATTTTTTTCTCTATATAATTTTGATAAGAAGGGTAACGTTTTTTTAATGTTTTTTCATTTAAACCATTTATTGGTATTTTAGTTAATAAATAAAAATCTATTTCGTCTTTTTCAGTTAGATTTATTAATATTTCCCATGGTAAATTATTTTTTTTGAGATGGTTATAATATTTATTAATATCAACGTAGTTTTTATATCGATATTTTCCATAAATATGTCCCATTGAATTTGGTCCGAGTCCTATTATTGAGTGATTAAGAAGATAATCCATATCTCCTTGAATATTTTTAATACCATTTAGGGTTAATGATTCTTCATCAATTTTTTTATAACCGTAGGATGAGATAAAATCTATAGCATTTTTCTGCATTACTTCTACTTTTTTCTTGAACTCAGAATTATTTATAGGTTTTATTTTATTTATGTGAATTAAATCCGGTTTTAAATCTAGAACCATTTTTATATCTTTTATAAAATTTTTAAAAGTTGTAAGTCCACATATGATGTCCACATTAAATGGTATAGAATATTTTTTAATAAGTTCTATTTTTTCTTTTATTTTTTTATTGTTTTGAATTCTATTAGTGTTTTTTATTACATTATCATCAAATGTTTGAATTCCTATCATTAATAAGTTCACTTCATTATCTTTTAAAATTTTAAGTTTATTTTCATTTAAAAAATCAGCAGAAGTTTCAACTGTAATTTGTTTTACATATGAAATATTAAAGTTTTTTTTAAGTAAAATAAATATTTTTTCAAGCTCTTTTTCATTTAAAACAGTTACTGTGCCTCCTGCTAAGTAAACACTAGATATTTTTGAGTTTTTTAAAATTTCAGCATACATTTTCACTTCTAATTCAAGTCCATTAATAAAATCATTAAATAGTTTTCTATTACGATATTCATATACTTTTAAAAAACAAAAAGAACATTTGGATGGACAAAATGGTATATTTATATAAATTCCTATATTTTTAAATCTAAATATTTCTGATTTCAGTTTTTTGATAGGGTAACCTTTCGTTTTTTCCCAAGTGTAGAGTACGGGATAGTGTGGAGGATAACACATAAGCTCATATGAATCTATAAGTGATATGGCTTTTTGATAATTTATTTTCATATAAAAGTTGTTTTTATTAGTTGTTTTTTATATGGTTTAATTGGATTTATTTCTTTTATGCCATATAACTTTATGTATCTTTTATCTATTCCTTTACATTTATTAAATAATATACAACTTAAACATTTTTTTGTTTTTGTATAATATGATATCCTTGTTTCATAAATTGTTTTTGTTTTTGAGTTAAATAATATGTTTTCTTTTGGCATATTTTCTAGTTGCCAGTCAGCAGTAATATTAAGATATTGTGGCATAATACAAGGAGGAAAATTAACAAGAATTCTAGCAAAAGCTGGAATTTTAGAATATTCTATTATTTTAAGTCCATCTTCAATGTATTTTTTTACATCGCTATAAGATACAGAAAGTTCTTTGATATTTTTTTTAAAGCTACCATCATAGTGACCAAATATAATATTATAGTAATTGATATCAAGATTATTGTATGTTAAATTTATAAGTTCTGGAAAGTCTTTATAATTAAGTTTATTAATCACTGTGTTAATTCCAATTTCACAGTTGTTTTTTTTGAGATTATTTAGTGCTTTCATAATATTTTTGTAAGACCCTTTGGTTCCTGTTAAGTAATCATGGATTTTTTCGTTAATACTCATTAATGTTATGTCAAACATATTAAATCCATATTTTATAAGTTTTTTAAGAAAATTTTCATCTGCAAGTTTTTGTCCGTTTGTACATATTTTTATACATTCATATCCAATTTTTTTAGCTATTGAACCAATTAATGTTATATCTTTTCGTAAAGTTGCTTCTCCTCCAATAATAACACATATCCACGCTCCATTTTTTCTTGAAAATATTAAAGAATTTGTTATTGTCTTTATATCTGGTTCATAAAATTTTAAATCTTTTTCATTGTAACAAAATTTACAGTTTAAATTACATTTAGAAGTAACTGTAATTTCACAAGTTTGGGGAAAAGTATCTATATGCCACTTAATATTTATTATTTTTTTTAAAATATCGCTGTTGTTTTTATTTGTTATTTTTTTAATTACTTTTAAATTATGGCTAATTATTTTATTCATTTTATCTTAGATATAGTGTAATTTGTTTTTTGGGTTTCATTGAATAACCTATAAAATATATTTTAACTTTTTGATTTACTATATTTGATATTATTTCATTATAGCCTTCATTTAAAAAGTATCTAATAAATTTTTTTGGATTAATAGAATTTTGGAAATGTATATAATTTTTTTCTCTCCCATCTGGAAAAGATTTCATAAGATAAACTGATGTTAATTTAGATTTAAAGAGAGTAAAAATATTTTCGTTATTTTCTATTTTTTTTCTATAGTAAAGTTTAAATCTTCTATTGCCATTAATAAGCATATCAATACCTATAGTGTCTATCAAGATGTTAGAGTTTTTAATAATATTTAAAATATAGTTTGGTATTATAGATTTAAGTAGTTGAATAAGTTTTTTTTGTGAGTTGTAGTTAATGTAAACAGTGTATCTTTGTAGTATGCAGCTTTCTTTATCCCAACTGTAACATATTTTTATATCAAATGGTCTTAGAGAAGTTTTTTTTATAGCTAAATATAGTTCTTCTAATATATTAGTATTAAAATTCATAATTTTCAAAAAAGATATAGATACATTTATAAAAAGTAGAATTTGTTTTTTCTTATCATAGTCAGATAAATATTTTGACTTAAATATAGGATGTATATCTAAATCTATTTCATTATCATAAGGAATAGTTATTGAAGTTCTATAACTTATAATAAATGTTGATTTTGGAAAATTATAATAATGTTTTATTATTTTTGATATTAATTTTGAAATTTTTGGGGATCTATATTTTAAAAATTTTATTATTTTTTTAGCTGTCATGGATAAAAAACATCCACAATTCTTTTTAGTTTAATTAGATACTTTAGTAAATATTTTCGTTTTTTTATGTTTTTAATTATATTATGAAAGAAACTTGTAATAATATATTCTCTCATTTTATATGCTGGATTACCATCCCAAAGTTTTTCAATAGTATAATAATTATAAACACATTGATTACATTGTATAGAGTTTAATTCGCAATTTAAAAATTTTTTATTTATTCCTCTGGAAACATTTCCTATTGTGATATATTTTTTGTATAAGTCATAATTAATAAATGCATAAGGATAAAAACCTAGTTTTCCATCTGGATACATTTCAAGATCTAGATACATAGGACATGTTAAATTTAATTGCCCTTTTGTTCTTAGTAGTTCAATAAATTTCTCATGAAATATAAAATCTCCTATTTTAGCTTTTTTCATAATATAATCATTTATATATTGAATATTTTTTTTAAATTCTTCATAATTTTGCTTGCTCCATCCTCTACCATATGCACATTCTATATCTATAATTCTAATACCTGTACTTATTATTTCCATAAAATCATTCAACATGTTTTTTGTAAAAAATGGATCAACACAATATATTATAACTGTTCTATCTTTTCCTATTGCAGATAATATATTTTTTATATTTTTTTTAACTATATCATAACTGCCCCTACCATTTGAAAATTTTCTTATGTTATCATGGCTAAATCGAGTTCCATTAAAACTTATAGCAATTATAACATCATTTGTATCAGATAGCCATTTTAATATATGTTCACCTATAAATGTTGCATTTGTTGCTATATGAATAGATAATGAAATGCCTTTTTGTTTAGATTTTTTTCTAGCATAAGAAACTATTTTTCTTAAATTATTGAATTCCAAAAAAGGTTCTCCACCATAAAGTTCAAGTCTTTTTTTATTCCCAGGTGAGTTCAAAAGTATTTCAACAGCTTTTATTGAATTTTTTATATTTACTTTAAGGTTAGAGTTTTTATCTATATTACAATGTATACAATTAAGAGTACACTTTGAAGTTAAAGCTATTTTTAGCTTATGGATTTCCTTATTCATTAAGTATCATTTCAGCACCATCCACCTCTTGAGTGAGAACCATGAGAACCATGTGCTCCATGAGAACCATGAGAACCATGTGAACCATGTGAACCATGTGAACCATGTGAACCATGTGATGAATGAGAGCCATGTGAAC
>JANZZP010000081.1 GCA_026419335.1 Elusimicrobiales bacterium
AGCCTAAAAATGTACTTCCTCAACCAGCATTAAAGCTTGACAATTCAATGGATTATATGTGGGATAATGAGATTATGGTTGACGTTGAAACTTTAAATATAGATTCAGCAAGTTTTACACAAATAAAACAGGAACAAAATAATGATGAGGAAAGAATCAAAAAAAGGATTTTAGAAATAGTTGAGGAAAAAGGTAAAATGCAAAATCCAGTTACTGGTTCGGGTGGTATGTTTATAGGAAAAGTTTATAAAATTGGTTCTAAACTTTTAGGTAAAATTCCTTTGAAAGAAGGTGATTATATAGCTAGTTTAGTTTCACTTTCTCTTACTCCTTTAAAAATAGAAAAAATACTTTCAATAAAAAAAGGAACTGAGCAGGTTAATATTAAGGGAAAAGCAATACTTTTTGAAAGTGGAATATATGCTAAAATTCCAGATGATTTACCTAAGGATTTAGTTTTAGCTGTTTTAGATGTAGCAGGTGCTCCAGCTCAAACCAATAGATTTGTCAAACCTGGAGATATTGTAGTAGTAATAGGTGCTGGGGGTAAATCAGGTATACTTTGTTGTTATAGTGCAAAAAACAGCGCTGGGGTTACAGGTAGGGTGATTGGTATAGAATATAGTGATGAGGGAGTTGAGAGAATAAAAAAGATGGGTTTTTGTGATTATGTTTTGAAACTTGATGCTACTGATGCAGCTTCATGTTATCGTAAAATATCAGAAATTACTTCTGGAAGAATGGCTGATGTTGTAATTAATTGTGTTAATGTAGCAAATACTGAGATGGCATCTATTCTTATGACAAAAGAGAGAGGAATAGTTTACTTTTTCTCCATGGCTACAAGTTTTACTAAGGCTGCGCTTGGTGCAGAAGGTGTAGGCAAAGATATAGATATGATTATTGGAAATGGATATATGAAAGGACATGCGGAAATTGCTTTAGATATTTTAAGAAAATGTAAGATAATAAGGAAAGAATTTGAAAAACATTATACTTGATTTTTGGAGGTTTAGATGAAAAAATATTTTGAAAAAGTTGATTGGAAAAAAATTCCAATTTGGAAAAATATAACTGAGGAACAATGGTATGATTATCGTTGGCAGCTTTCAAATGCTATAAAAGATATTGATACTCTTAAAAAAGTTGCTTATATTGATGAAAAAGAAGAAGAGGATTTAAAAAGAGTTTTAAAGAAGTTTAGAATGTCTATAACTCCTTATTATGCTGCTTTAATGGACCCAAAGAATAAAAACTGTCCAGTTAGAAAACTTGCAGTTCCATCAATAGAAGAGCTTAATGATTATCCTGAGGATTTAAAAGATCCTTTACATGAAGATGTAGATTCACCTGTAAGTGGACTTACACATAGATATCCTGATAGAGTTCTTTTTTTAGTTACAAATATCTGCTCAATGAATTGTCGCCATTGTACCAGAAGAAGGCTTGTTGGTTTTGAAGATGTTCATATGAGTTGGGAAAATATAGAAAAAGCAATAGAATATATAAAACAGACTCCTCAAGTTAGAGATGTACTTATATCCGGAGGAGACCCATTTGTTCTGAGTGATGATATGCTTGAAAAAATTATTTCTAAAATAAGAGAAATAGATCATGTTGAAATAATAAGAATAGGCACAAGAACTCCTGTTGTTATGCCTATGAGAATAACAGATAATCTTGTTAAAATGCTAAAAAAATATCATCCAATATACATAAACACTCATTTTAATCATCCAAAAGAAATAACGTATGATGCAAAGATTGCTTGTGAAAAACTTGCTGATGCAGGGATACCTCTTGGCAATCAAAGTGTTTTACTTAAAGGTATAAATGATTGTCCTCAGCTTATGAAAAGACTGATGCATGAACTCCTTATGATACGAGTTAAACCTTACTATATATACCAGTGTGATTTATCAATGGGGATAAGACATTTTAGAACCTCAGTTGCAAAAGGGGTAGAGATAATTGAAAATTTAAGAGGACATACAACTGGTATGGCGGTTCCTACTTTTGTTGTTGATGCTCCAGGTGGAGGAGGAAAAATACCAGTTATGCCTAATTATTTGATATCCATGAATGATGAAAAAGTTGTGCTTAGAAATTATGAGGGGGTTATAACAACATATACACAGCCAACAGACTATATTTCTTATAAATGTGGATGTGAATATTGTTTAGATGAAAATTATAAACCAATGGATGGTATTGCTAAACTTTTGAATGGTGAAAAAATTACACTTGAACCTGCTAATTTAATTAGAATTAAAAGACATGTGAAAAATTAATTTACAATTCATTGAAATATATTATTGTATGGAATTGAAAAAAAAGAAAGTTATATTTATAAGTGGTTTTGAGAAAAATTGTGGCAAAACGACATTTTTAAACTATTTACTTGAAAAATATTCGACATATAAAAACGTTATATGTGCAAGTATTGGTATTACATCATCAGCCGATGAATTTTTAAATAATTTATATAAACCTGATGTTATGATAAAAAAAGGTTGGAAAGTTTTAACAAATAGCATTTTTTTAAATAAAATAGATGTTCCTTTTATTATAGAGGATGTAATAGATGAAGAAGTTGGAGGTGGAAGACCAGTAATTATAAAACCTTTGTATGATTCTTATATTAAATTGTTTTCTCCGGGTTCTAATTCAAAAATATTTGATATACTTGAGCATTATTCGAGTTCAAGTGATTTCATTTTTATTGATGGAGCATTTGATAGAATTACTCAAGTCTCCTCATTTAAAGATGCTTCATTTTATTATGTTTTTAAGGTTAATCCTAATAGTATAGACTCAGTAGTTGAGCGTATAAAGTTATTTGAAAGTTTTTCTAATATACCTGTTAATATGAATAACTATCAATTTATGAAAAACATTGTTGAAGATACATATTATCATGATATTATGTTTGTTAAAGGAGCATTAACTTATCAAAAGATTGAAAAAATTCCAAATAAAATAAAGAAAATAGTTATAATGGATTTTACAAAAGTTTTTATAAACTTTTCAGATTGGATTAAGTTATTAGAAAACTATAGTGTTAGTTTTACTGCACATTTTAAACTTATTGGATATGTTATCAATCTTTATGAAATAAGAAGAGTGGATTTTGAAAAGAGATTTAATGAAAATATATTAAAGAGATTTATTTATAATCCCTATGAAAATTGAAAATTTTTGTGAGTTTGATTTTATAAAAAAAAGATTTAATCCTCTTACACCTTATGGTAAATCTTTTAAAGAAAATATTCAGTTGATAACTGATAAAGAAGTTCTTTTCAAAAAATATGAAGCAATAAATTTGGTTTTAAAATTCAAGAAAAATAAAAAAATTGCACATGATAAAATTAAATATCATCTTAAAAATATTCCATATATAAGCAATTTAAAAACACCAAATGATGTAGCGGATATATTTTTGATAAAAAAGTTTATAAATAATTATTATTTTATATTTTGTAATTTACCTCAAAATCTCAAAGATTTCTTTTGTTTTAAATGGGAGTTAGATGAATTTTTTGAATTATTAAACATAGATGGGATATCTGATACTTTTTATATATCTGATAAATACGATACGAATCTTATTAAACTAAGAAAACAATTATTGGAAATTCTCAACTTATTGTTTAGAGTTAAGGATGAGTTTAAAAAAATTATTGAAAATAAGTTTGGATTAATGTTAAATGGAGATTTTATTGTTATAGATTCTAGTAAATTTTTACCGGATATGAATGATTATTTTATAATTGATGTTTATGATTCAAAGAAGATATTACTCAAACCAAAATATGGTAATGAATATGTAGAACTTCTTAAAAAAAGGGAAGAGATTGTGGCAAATATAAAGGAGATAGAATCAAATGTAGTTAAAAAGATAATTGAAGAAATAAAAAAGAATTTTCAAAAAATTATTTTATGTATAAATCCTATATTTGATTTAGATGTTGCTATAGCTTCTTGCGAGTTGTGTGAAGAATTTAATTTAAAAAAGCCAGATTTAAATTCCTCTAAAATTGTTATAGAAAATGGTATATTTATACCTTTAAAAATTACCTTAAATGAGATGAACATAGAATATACACCTTTAACTTTTACTTTTGATAAAAAAATTAATATTATTCAAGGTTCAAATATGGGTGGTAAGACTGTAGTTCTTAAAACTATCACTTTTTTGCAATATATGGCTCAATGTGGTTTTTTTGTACCTGCATCTAAATTTAAAACTCAGATATTTAAAAAAATAGTTATTACCAGCAATGAAGAAGAAATAAAAGGTTTAAGCAGTTTTGCTTATGAAGTTTATCAAATGAGTAATGAAATTGAAAATATTGATGATAAATTTCCTTTATTAGTAATTTCAGATGAGTTTGCTAAAACTACTAATTTTAATGAAGCTGTTGCTATAATTAATTCATTATTGGATTTTTTTTCTTCAAAGAAAAATATCTATTTTTTTCTAGCAACACATTTTGGTGGAATTAAAAACGATGAAAACATATCTTTTCTAAAGATGAAGGGATTTAATAGAGAAAAATATCTCAAATCAAAACATATTCAACAGAAAGATATAAGAGAGAAAATAAAATTTATAAATAAATATATGGATTATGAAATTGTAAAGGTTAATAATTCAAATATTGTTAGTTCTGATGCTATAGATATAGCTGAAATAATAGGAATGAATTCTAAAATATGTGAAAATGCAAAGAAATATTTGGAGGAAAATTATGAAGAAAATAAAAACAAACAAAAAAACAAGGTCTCTAAATCTTGATATTGATAAAATAAATCAAGCAAGAATTCTTGCGGATAAAATTACATTGGATGTTCAAAATTATATTGATAAGCATACTACGACTACAATAGAGAGAGCAACATTAAGATTGTTTGGAGTTGATGGAGTAAATTCAGAAGGTGTTCCAGTTCCCAATATAATTATTGATAGTTTAAAAGATAAATTAAGTAATGGTGTTTCTAAATATTATTTAAGTGCTTTAATTAAGACAGGCAAAAGTGTTGAAGAATTAAATAAAGATATTGCTGAAGGGAATTTTAATATTAAAGGAATTGTTCCTTTGGATGAGACTAAATTGGAAGTTACAGCTAACAAATTAATAGAAAAATTAGATAAAAAACTAAATGAAAACATAGAATATAGAAATAAAAAAATAAAAGAATATTTAGCTAATGAAAAAAAGCCTTGGATATATGTCATCGTTGCCACTGGTAATATTTATGAAGATGTAAAACAAGCACAAGCAGCTGCCCTTGAAGGAGCAGATATCATTGCAGTTATAAGAACTACTGCTCAAAGTTTATTGGATTATGTGCCTTATGGAGCTACAACTCAAGGATTTGGTGGTACTTATGCAACACAAGAAAATTTTAGAATAATGAGAAAAGCTTTAGATGAAGTTAGTGATAGAGTTAAAAGGTATATTAGGCTTGTTAATTACTGTTCTGGGTTATGTATGCCTGAAATAGCGGCGATGGGAGCTTTGGAGAGATTAGATATGATGTTGAATGATTCAATGTATGGTATACTTTTTAGAGACATAAATATGTATAGAACTTTTATAGATCAATTTTTTTCAAGGATGATAAATGCTTCATGTGAAATTATAATTAATACAGGTGAAGATAATTATCTTACTACAAGTGATGCTGTTGAAAAAGCACATACAGTTTTAACATCTCAGTTTATAAATGAGAGTTTTGCGAAAAGGGCTGGATTAAAAGATAATTTAATTGGTTTGGGGCATGCTTTTGAAATAGATCCTTCTATAAAAAATGGTTTTTTATTGGAATTTGCTCAAGCTTTAATGGCTAGAGAAATATTTCCAAATCATCCTTTGAAATATATGCCTCCAACAAAATTTATGACGGGTGATATTTTCAAAGGATATGCAATGAATACCATGTTTAATTTTGTAGCAAAAGCTACAAACCAAACTATACAACTACTTGGTATGCTTACGGAAGCTATTCATACTCCCTACCTTCAAGATAGATATCTTGCTATTGAAAATGCTAAATATGTACATAATAACATAGCTGATTTTGCAGATGAGATTAGTTTTAAGAAAGATGGAATTATAGTTAAGAGAGCAAATGAAGTTTTAGATAAATCACTTAAGATGTTAAAAGAAATATCAAAAATTGGTCTTTTTGAAGCAATAGAAAAAGGCATGTTTGCAGATATAAAAAGACCTAAGAATGGTGGAAAGGGTTTTGAGGGAGTTATAGAAAAATCTGGTGAATATTGGAATCCTATAGAGAGTTATCTTAAAAAAAGACTTAAAATAAAAAAATAATTTTATTTAAACAAGGAGGTTTAATGAATCTTGTTAAACCTTATGGAGACACGTTAAATGATGGAGCAATGCAATTATCATTTACCTTGCCGATACCTTTTGGTGGGAAAGCAAAAGAATGTGCAAAAAAATATCTTGAAAAGTTAGGTTTTAAAGATATAAATATTGTTAACATGTCATATTTAAGTGATGAATTTACTTTTTTTATAGCATATGTAAAATCTGATTTAGCAATAGATTACGATTCTGTTGAATATATTTCTGCTATAGAAAAATCTATGAGTATGGATGAAATAAATAATTTTATAAAAGAATATATAAAGAGGAAAGTGGTTGTAATTGGTGCTGCAACAGGTACAGATGCACATACTGTGGGTATAGATGCTATAATGAATATGAAAGGATATAATCACCATTATGGTCTTGAAAGGTATCCAATGATAGAAGCAATGAATATGGGTTCGCAAGTTCCAAATGAAAAACTAATTGAGATGGCTGTTAAGATTAATGCTGATGCTATATTGGTATCACAAGTTGTGACTCAGAAAGACATACATATAAAAAATTTAACAAACTTTATAGAATTAGTTGAAGCGGAAGGATTAAGAGATAGATTTATACTTATAGTAGGTGGTCCTAGAATCGATAATAAACTTGCTATTGAGTTAGGTTTTGATGCAGGTTTTGGCCCTGGAACTTATGCTGAAGACGTTGCAACTTTTATAGTAAAAAAAATGGTTGAAAGAAAAAGAAAATTAGGATAATAATTATTCTTTAGTAATAAATTTGCTAAAATACTTTTGGAGGATTGATGACAGTAGAAAAATTAAAACTTGAAAATTCTTTTAGGTTTTATGAAGAAGCACAAAAACTAATTCCTGGTGGAATGGCTGGAATACGAAGACCTTATAATTTTGTTCCAGGTGAATATCCTATATTTTTTGAAGAGGCAAAAGGTGGAAAAGTAAAGGATGTAGATGGTAATTGGTATATAGATATGTTGTGTGCCTATGGTCCGATAATTATAGGACATAGAGAAAGAGAAATAGATGATGCGGTAATTAAACAAATAAGGAATAAAGGTTTTTGTATGTCGTTGGTTCAACCTATCCAAAATATTCTTGCAAAAAAAATAACTCAAATTATACCTTGTGCTGAAATGATTGTGTTTGTAAAAACTGGTTCTGATGCTACAACTCTTGCTGTAAGAATAGCAAGAGCTTATACTGGAAAAACAAAAATACTTAGATGTGGATATCATGGCTGGCATGATTGGTGTGTTGAAGTTAAAGGAGGTATACCTAAAAAGTTATACGAAGATATTTATGAATTTCACTATAATGATATTGAGGGACTTGAAAATCTTATAAAACAACATAAAGATGATTTAGCAGCAATTATAATGACTCCTGTAGGACATCCTTTAGCTAATCCTGTAGAGATGCCAAAATCTGGGTATTTAGAATCAGTAAGAGAGATATCAAAACGATATGGAGTTGTACTTATTTTTGATGAAATTAGAACAGGGTTTAGATTTTCTATTGGTGGTGCTCAAAAATTTTTTGGAGTTACACCTGATTTAGCATGTTTTGGTAAAGCGATGGCAAATGGTTATGAAATAAGTATGGTTTGTGGAAAAAAAGAAATTATGGAGGTCGTAACACCACCAAACAAAGTTTTTGTTTCATCTACATATTTTCCAAATTCAACATCTATGGTTGCTGCTTTAAAAACGATTGAAATAATGGAACGAGATAAGATTCTTGATAATGTGAGAAAAAAAGGAGAAATTTTTTCATCAATTATAAGTAAGTATTTATCAAAAAAAGATTTTCCTGTAGAATTTTCTGGTGCTCCTTTGATGCCATATATTACATTTAAAAAAGATCCGGAAGAAAAATATAAAAAATATAGAACTGAATTTTATACTAATTTAATTAGAAGGAAAGTATTTTTACAACCATATCACCATGGCTATGTTTGTTATAGACATACTGATAAAGAAATGAGATATGCTGCCGATATGGTGTGCGAATCCCTTGAAGAAATATTTAAAAATAACTTAAAAAGGAGGAAAAATGCATAATAATGTTTATATAGTAAATGCTTTGAGAACCGCTATAGGTTCTTTTGGTGGAACATTAAAAGATTATTCAGCATCACAACTTGGATCTATAGTAGTTAAGGATATAATTTCTAAGTCAAAAATAGATCCTAACGTAATTGACGAAGTTATAATTGGAAATGTTTTGCAAGCTGGGAATGGAATGAATGTAGCAAGGCAAATTCAACTTAATTCAGGCATTGCTGTTTCTAAAACTGCCATGACTATAAATATGGTTTGCGGTTCAGGTCTTAGAAGTATTGCTTTAGCTTATAATTTAATAAAGTCTCATGAGGCTTCTGTAATAATTGCTGGTGGTACTGAATCTATGTCTAATGCTCCGTATTTGCTTAAGAATGCAAGATGGGGATATAG
>JANZZP010000008.1 GCA_026419335.1 Elusimicrobiales bacterium
TGAGCTGGTAGATTTGTTCCAGTGTTTTTTTCATCATACATATTAATTGGAATATTTTGAGAATATCTTAAATTTTCTTTTTGAAAAGTATTAAAAATTCCCTTAGATAGATATTTTTCATCATCAACTCCTGTAAAAACCTGCTCTCCCTTTTTAGCTATAACAGTAGCAGTTCCTGTATCTTGACATAATGGAAGTTTGAAATTTTTTGAAATTATTGCATCTTCTAAAAACAAATAAGCAATATATTTATCATTATCTGAAGCAGATGGATCTGTGAGTATTGATGCTGTTTGCTCTAAATGTTTGATTCTATATAAAAATTCGATATCTCTAAAAGCTTCTTGACTGAGCAATTCTAAAGCTTTAGGATTAACTTTTAAATATTTTTTATTTCCACATTTAAAAATATCTACATACCTATTTGTTAATAATCTATATTTAACTTTTTGTTTTTTAAAATCCAAAATTTTTTTAAACTCAAATTTCATAAATTAACCTCCTTAAATCTAAAACAAGTATACACACCAGTTATTTTACATTTTTAGGAATACCTACAGGAATAATATAAAGAACTTCATTTTCAATATCTAAAATTTTTTTAACTTTATCACCATCAAATGCCCCTATCATAACAGTTCCAAGCTCAAGTGAAGAAGCAATAAGGTGAATATTTTGTCCAATATGACCTGCCTCCATATAAGTATATCTATAACCTCTTTCTCCGTAACGCAAAGTAATTTTAAAGTAATTAGCAGACACAATAATTATAAAGGATGAATCTGCTACAAACATCTGTTTATAAGAGGATATAGCAAGATCACTTCGGAAATCTCCTTTTTTCAATAACTTTACTGAATGATTTTCTTCATCATATTCATAAATACCCTGTTCCAATCCTTTTACATTACCCACAACAACATAAATTTTCATAGGATAAATTGCGCCAGCAGAAGGAACAGTCTTTCTACCTGAAGAACTTTTTCCATAAGAAGCCCATAGAAATTTTGAAAATATATCTAAACTTATATATTCATCTTTTTTATATGATCTAATAGATTTCCTATTATAAATAGCCTCATCGAGAGTTTTTTTTGAAAATTCTACCTTAGGAAGTTTTATTTCCATAACACCCCCATCTAAAATATTCAAAAAAATATATATTATTAGCTTAGTTAAAAACATAATTTATCTCTGAGCTGTATATAGAACCAAAAGAATAACTTATTCCAATATGTAAACTATAAGAATAATTATTTTTCATCTCTTTAGTTTTAAGTAATATTTCTTGAAGAGATAAATTCTTCTTAGATATATTAAGATTAGTGTTTTCTATTGCATAAACACCATTTAAATTAAATGAAAATCCTTTACCAATATTTATAGATAAAATCGAATCTATACTAAATTCACGTTTAGAAATATCTTTTAAATAGTACATATAACTCATATAATTTTCAAAATTACCCCATTTTCTTTTTATCTCCCATATAAATGAAACGCTATGAGCTGTAAGTAATTCCTTTGTCTTATTATAAATAGTTTCTTCTGTATAGTCATAATAGTATCCACATATAGAAGTTCTAAATCTTAATTTAGTTTTAAGAGACTGTTCATAAGGAAAAATGCTATATTCTCCAGAACCACAAATACTTGTTTTAAAATCATAATTTTGATAAGTTGATCTACTCATACTCAAAAAACAACGTCCACCTATATGATTAGAAAAAGCATAAATATAACTTCCCGAAAAACTACTGCTTTTAGTTTCAGTTTCATAATAACCTTTATACTTATTATTAGAAAAATAATTATAATAACTAAAACTTAAATCCTCCTTTCTAGTGGTTTTTGAAGCAACAATATTACTGTTTAAAGCACTGCTACTATAATTTCTATCACCACTTAAGTTAGTATAAAAACTCAATTTAAAAACCCAACCTTTCCATGGATCATTTTGTAGTTGCTTTTCTAAAAAATTACTCCTGTAATCTATAGATATACTGTCTATAATAGGATGGTCAGAAAGATAATTAAGCAAACCGATTTTAATTCTTTTAACAAGTTTTTCTCTTATTATATCTTGAGAGTCATTAGGTTCTGTCATAAAAGTAATCTCTTTTTTGTTCAAATTAGATTTTGTCAGTGGTTCAAAGCTAATAACATATTTTTTAATATTTGTAGTAGCATGCTCATAATCTATAGAAATATAGACATCAGCATAATAATACTCTCTAACCATATCAACAAAAGAAATGCTTTCTTTTATAAAATCATAATCACAATATTTTTTACAATCTATGAAAATTTTTATATTATTCTGTTGTTGAGAAAATATAAAAATACTAAATAAAAATAAAAAAATCATCTCCACACGCCTGAAATAAAACTACCCTCAGGACATTTTCCATTTTTTAAGTTGTTTTTCAATACTAAAAATCCTCTTCGCTCGATAGCAATACTTCCATCAGGACAATACGTATTTTCCCCTTCAGGATAACTTATATTTCCTACATAAACATATTTGATCCCCATATCAATAGCAATTTTTCTTGCTTCAATTAAAGTTTGTAGAGGGGTTGGTGGAGTTTGAGTCATTTGATAATCTGGATGAAAACGTGTAAAATGTAGAGGGACATCACTACCAAGATTTTCTTTTATCCAACTACAAAGCTTTTTTATATCCTCTATTTTATCATTTCCACCTGGTATAACAAGATTTACTATTTCTAAGTGTTTTTTTGATTGTTTAATTATTTTCATTGTCTCTAAAATTGGTTCAACTCTACCTTGAGTATATTTAAGATAGAAACCTGGATTAAATCCTTTAAAATCAACCTTTACAGCATCAACATGTTTTAACATATATTTTAAAGGCTCAGGATTAATAAAACCAGCAGTAACAACTACATTTTTTAAACCATTTTTTTTAGCGATTTTTGCCGTGTCAATTAAATATTCAAAAAAAACAACAGGTTCAGAATAAGTATAAGCAATAGATTTTGAACCGCTTTTAATAGCTAACTCAACAAGTTTTTCAGGTTCAATAAAAACATCATCATCAGTCGAATTTCTTTGAGAAATTTGCCAATTTTGACAAAACTTACATCTCAAATTACAACCAGCACAAGCAACAGAAAATGATTTTGTTCCAGGTAAAAAATGAAAAAACGGTTTTTTTTCTATCGGATCCACATTTATTGCCGCAATTTTTCCATAATTTAAAGAATACAAAACACCATCAATATTTTGTCTAACTCTACAAAAACCAATCCCCCCATCTCCTAAAACACATCTACGAGGGCAAAGATTACATCTAACCTTTTTTTCATCAAGTTTTTCATAAAACAAAGCTTTTTTTAATTTTATTTTTTTAGAATCGTGTTCTTTTTGATTTATAGAAAAAAGAAAAACTTTAAATTTATCTAAAATAAGTAAAATAATAATAAACAAAAAACAGACACCAAAAATTTTTCTCAACATCTTATCTAGAGAAAATTTTTACATTCCTAAATCTAGCAGGACTTGATGCATGACTCATTCTAAATGTCTGAGGTGGTTGTCCTTTGCCACAATTTGAAACTCCATATAATTTCCAATACTTTTCATTTGCTATTGCATCACAATTACCCCAAAATTTAGGGGTTATTCCTTGATATACAGGATTTTTAACCATCTTAATTTTTTTACCATTCTCAATTAGCCATCCTATTTCACAACCAAATTGAAAATTAAGCCTTTTTTGATCTATACTCCAAGATTTATTATTTTCCATTATTATTCCTTTTTTAGTACTCCTTATAATGTCTTCATACTCCCACTCCCCAGGCATTAAACTTAAATTAGTTATTCTAATTATTGGTATACTTCTATATGAATCTGCTCTGTTAGCTCCCCTACTTCTTTCTTCTTTAATAGCATAAGCAAATTCTCTGTTTGTCATATAACCTGATAAAATTCCATTTTTGACTATATGCCATCTTTGAGCTCTAACTCCATCATCATCATATCCACAAGTTGCAAGTCCTCCTGGAAGTGTAGTGTCTGCAACAAGATTTACTATAGGACTTCCATACCTAAACTTACCAAGTTTTTCTATTGTCAGAAAACTAGAACCAGCATAAGATTCCTCATATCCTAAAACTCTATCTAATTCAGTTGCATGACCTGTTGATTCATGAATTTGAAGGGCAAGCTGATCACCATATATTATTAAATCCCTTTCATCATCTGGACAATTTTCAGCAGAAAGCAAAGCACATGCTTCTTCTCTAACCCTTTCAGCATTCTCAATGAGACCTAAATCCTCTATAAATTCCCATCCCATACCAAGCATAAAAGCATGACCTCCAGGGTAAGATCTAGTCTGTATTTCATTATTATCAATTGCTGTTGCTGAATATCCAGCACCAGTGTAGTAAAAAATCTGTTCTATATCTGAACCCTCAGTAGAAGCATAATATTTGTGAGTTTTTACAAGATTAATCTTAGAGATAGCTATTTTTACCTTGCTGTTTTTTAAAATAATATCATTTATAGAGTAAAGCATATTTATCTTATCTTCAATACTCACTGAAAAAGGGTCTTTTAAAATTGGAGTTTTCCATATATCTTGATAGGTTGGTTCTGGTAATAGCTTTACTCGTAGATTTCTTAAAGTAGATGATGCTTTTGCCACATCTATTGCATTTTTTACAATTTTTTCTAACTCGCTCTGAGACATATTATTACTTGATGAAAATCCCCAACCTCCATTAACTAAAACTCTAACACCAAAACCAAGTGAGACATCATCTCTAAGTTCTACTATTTCTTTGTTTTTTACTATTATATTCTGAATTCTTTCTTCAATTATTCTTATATCCCCAAAACTAACCCTTTTCATTTTCATCATATCAACAGCTTTTTTCAAGAAATCTTTCATATTTCCCCCTTAAAACTCAGTAGATGATGAGAAATTAAAATCCGATATCTTTATAGCAGGTGAATATATTCCACCATTCCACCAATCATATACTTCTCTTTCTTGAGATAATTCCTCAATATTTGAAAAAGCTTCAACTATACTTTGAGTAAATCTCATATTTTTGATTGCAGACACAATCTTACCATCTTTTATTAAAAACGTACCGTTTCTAGTCATACCAGTCAACTCAATAGTTTTTGGTTTTAAAGCATTTACATAATGTAGTTCAGTAACCAAAATACCATAATCAGTATCTGATATAATTTCGTTAATACTTCTTTTTCCACCTTCTACAGACATAGCAACTGGTATAGCTCCGTAAGCGTTGGGTTCAAATAAAGAATGCCCGTTATACTTAAAACCTGTAAGATGTGCTGTTTTTTTATCAGTAACAAGTTCTTTTATAACTCCATTTTCCACTAACACCACTCTTTCTCTTGGATATCCCTCAAAATCAAAAGGCATAACACTAAATGGGAAGCTAATAGGGTCTTCAATTATGGTAAGTTTATCACTTAATACTTTTTTACCTAAGTTATTTGAAACAAAGCTTCTATTTTCATAATAAGATAATGCATTAAAACCAAGATAACCCATATATCCTATAAGTTCAACACATGCTAAAGGTTCTAATATAACTTTATATTTACCAGGCTTTATTTCAGTAGTTCTTCTTGCTGAATCTGATTTTCTGAGTGCTATTTGATTTATTCTTTCATAATCTATATCATCTTTCCAAGAATTAGCCTGTGCTTTACCATAACCACCATTTCTGTTAACAGTTATCTCATATGAGATCCCAGTAAATACTGCCTTTTGATTTAAACCATAACTATCTCTTATAATAATTTCATTTTGAAAATCTGAAATTATTCCATATGCAAGTCTTGATGTTTTATTGCAAAAAGAAAGAAAATTTTTTATTCTTTTGGCTCTAATTTGAGGAGTTATTTGAGTTATTTTTTCGTCAAAATATTTCAAAGAACTGAATTTAACTAATGTTTTGGTTGGGTATGGAACAAATTCAAGAGGTTTTGAAAATCTAAGTTTTTCTTTTGCTTTTTCCACAGCATTTTTTATACTATCATCATCAAATTTAGATATTGTAAATTTAACAGCCTTATTATCATAAATAATCCTCACCTCTATAATCATATCTTTTCTTGAAACATTTTGAGATATTTCATTATCACCAAATCTAGTAAGATTTTCTAAAGAGGCATTATATATAATATGTGTATAAAAACCGCTTGTATATTCAAAAATTTTGCTAATTACTGATTCCATAAATCCCCCTCTTAATTTCTATTTATATCAGAAATTCCATTATTATCCTGAGCATGTTCATGATGAAAATGAGTCTCTTTGGTTCTTTTCCTATGAGATTTATGTTCATTTGGTTGCTCTATTTTGATATCGATTGAGAAATCAGGACTTTCTATCCATCTTCTAAGAGAATCATCATCTTTAATTATAAGCTTAGGTTCCATTTCAAATATTAAATACCTGTTTTTTCTGGTTTTATCTATTGTGTCATCAAAATCTGAATCATTAATTGGTGAATGAAAACTTAATACTTTAAAAGTTTCATTATTTGAACCAAACAAATACATACCACCATTTGAAGCATGCCCAATAACTATCTGTTTTTCTTTAATATTTGAAAATGCAGAGATTATATCAGATTTTTCTATAAAGGGACATAATGGATTTATCAAAACAACTTTCTCTGCCCCCATTCTAAAAGCATATTCACCGGATTTAATTACAGCAGACTGATAATCTAGACCTGAAACATCTAAATACCCAGGCTCATATAAATCAATCCATCTCAAATCAGGGAATTTTTTAGAGAAAAAATAAGATATTAAAAGTATATAATCATCATTGGTATTTTTTATTTTAGAATACGTTTTAATTGTTATATCTTTAACAATGTTAACAGACCTTTCAACACCAAATCTCTTTTTTATTTCGCTATCTATAAAATCTACTACTGGTGGCGTAACTAAAAACAAAACAGCATTTTTCCTATTCATATTTTCTATAATAAATTATACAATTTTATGAATGAAAGAAAAATTCTTATATTCGGAGGAAGTTTTGATCCCCCACATAAAATACATATTCAGATACTTCAAGATGCTATTAAAAAAATAAAACCTGATAAAACAATTATAATTCCTACTTACATATCTCCTTTTAAAAAATCTCACCTACTTACATATAAAGAAAGAAAGAATACCATTATCTTGATGTTAAAGAATGCTAAAATAAAAGCAACTATAAATGATTTTGAATATAATCGAAAAAAAAAGACATATACATGGATGATAGTCAAAGAATTCAAAAAGAAATATCCGAATTCAAAACTGTATTTCATTATTGGCTCTGATTCATTAAAAAAACTTAAACTTTGGAAGAAATATAAATATTTAATTAGTAATCTCATCTTCGTAGTTGCTAAAAGAAACAGTTATGATATATTAAAAAAAGATATTTCTAATATAAACTTTTTAATTCTCAAAAAAATTTACCAAAACTTATCATCAACGCAAATAAGAAGAGAAATATTTACAGGAAACTATAATAATATTCCTATATATCTTGCAAAAGTAATTGAAAAAAGATTTAAAATTAAAAAAACTATATCAAAAATAAAAAAATTAATGTCAAAAAAAAGATTTTATCACACAATTGAGACAATTAAACTATCAATATATTTAGCATGGATATATGGAATTGATCTAAAAAAAACATTTCTCGCAACAGCTTTACACGACGTTGGAAAAGATTTATCATTAAAACTACAAATTAAATTAATAAGAAAATACTATCCAAATATAAATAAATTAAACGAAATTATAAAAAAAGCACCTCAAATACTACATCAGTGGAGTTCTGCAGCAATAGCAAGAAAAATATTTAAAATAAAAGATAAATCTATATTACAAGCAATATCGAAACACACAACAGCATCAAAAAAAATGTCTATATTGGATAAAATAATATACATTAGTGATATTTCATCTCAAGATAGAACTTTTTATGAAGCTAAAAAGATAAGAAATTTAGCAATGACAAACATTAATAAAGCATTTGAACTTGCTAAAAAGATAAAGATAAAATATGTAAAGACAGCTAGTGGATATGTTTATGAACAACGATAAAAACTATAAGATATTAAGTTTCCTCACAATTATATTAATACTAACCTCACTTATTTTAATGATAAATATGCCTCTTTCAAAAAAAATAATATTAAATCAAAAAGTAAATATTGTAATATTCACGCCAAAGCCATATATTTTTGATTTAGACACTAATACAAAAAATATAATAATAAAGGAAATCAACATTTCTCAAGAAAATTTAAGAAGTAAAATAGATATAGCATCATCTATTTTAAATGAATCTGGAATAAATCCATATCAAACAAACCAAAAAACATTATACATAGAAACAAAATTAAAAAATTTTAATGAAATGATAGATTACCTAAAAAATTGGAAATTTAAACCACAAATCTTTTTTAATTTATTAAAAATATTTTTTAAATTTGATTCAAACATTCATCCATTTGACAAATTAATTTTATTAGTTGAATTATTGAAAATAAATTCAAAAAACATATTACATGTAAAAATTTCTTTCTCAGACACGTTACCATCACAAGGTCAAGACAATTCGATAGTCCCATTTGTTTCAATAATATCACTAAATTCAAAACAAAAAATTGTAAAAAATATATGTGAATTGCTAAAGAAAAATAAAATTGATGTAATTGAAGAAAAAAAAATATATAAAAAATCTTTATCTACTCATATAGTAGTAAAAAATAACAATAAATTAGAATTAGCAAAAAAGTTAATTCTTATTTTAAATCAAAAACAAGAAATCCCAATAAAAATTAATCCAAAAATAATATATGATGCTGAAATATATATAGGAGATGACTTTAAATCAGGAGGATAAATGGAATTAATAAAAATTTTTACTACCGCTATAGAAAAGGGAGCAAGTGACATACATATAATACCAAATAAACCGCCATACATGAGATTAAAAGGTGATATGATACCGATTATCGAACAATCACTTACCCAAGAACAAGCTAAAGCTTTTATATATGGACTCCTTTCAGATTCACAAAAAGCAAGATTTGAAGAAAATCTTGAACTGGATTGCTCGTTTGCTATAAAAGGTCTTGCAAGATTTAGGCTAAACGTTTTTATAACAAAAAATGGAGTGGAAGCTGTAGCAAGAATTATTCCTTCAAAAGTACCAAATCCAAAAGACATAGGACTTTCTGATGAAGTAATTTCATTAATTGAGCAGCCAAAAGGATTAATTCTTGTTACAGGTCCAACAGGTTCTGGAAAATCTACTACACTTGCTTCTCTCATAAATACAATAAATGAAAAATACAATTTAAATATTATAACTATAGAAGACCCAATTGAATTTGTGTATGAAAGCAAAAATTCTATAATAAGACAAAGAGAAGTAGGGCAACACACTAAATCATTTTCAAATGCTCTTAGATCTGCTCTGAGAGAAGATCCAGATGTAATCTTAGTAGGAGAAATGAGAGACCTTGAAACAATACAACTTACATTAACAGCAGCAGAAACAGGACACCTAACTTTTGCCACCCTACATACTCAAGATGCAGCAACAACCATAGATAGAATAATAGATGTTTTCCCACCTCATCAACAAGAGCAAATAAGAATACAAGTCGCATCATCACTCCGCTGCGTAATATCTCAAATATTATTGCCAAGAAAAGATGGAAAAGGG
>JANZZP010000020.1 GCA_026419335.1 Elusimicrobiales bacterium
AAAAACATTCGAAACACAAAATAAACTATACCTGAAAGTGCATAAAGTAAAAAGAATAATAGAAGAGCATTTTGAGGGTAAAATATAATTAAAAATATTGTTGAAATGGTGGCAAGAAGTCCAATAGGCGATTTTACCATAAATGTATTTTTTGATTTCATTGCTACATATGGTATAGATGATATCATTAAAAGTGATATAGCTATCATTATAAATGGAAATATTGAATATAAAACTGGCATTTGATCTGAAAGGAATTTTATAGTTTTTGTTGGTGTTTCATTTTCTATTATTGAGTATGAAAGCACAAAGAATATTATTATACCAGCAGCGGCTGGTATGGGAAGACCTTGAAAATGTGTTTTAGATACATCTCCGTATAAAGACTTTAAATTGAATCTTGCAAGTCTTAATGCTCCGCATATTACATAAATAAGTACTACTGGATATGCAAAAGGTCCATATTCTTTTAAGGCAAACTCATATATCATATATGCTGGAGCAATTCCAAATGAAATAAGATCAGAGAATGAGTCAAGTTCTATACCTATTTCAGTTTCAGCATTTATCATTCTTGCTATTCTTCCATCAAGTATATCCATTATATAAGAACCTATAAGGAAATAACATGCTTGTATAAAATTTTCATTAGCAACATTTAATAATGCCATAACTCCACATGCCATGTTACCTATTGTAAATATTGAAGGAATTGCGTTTTTAGTTTTAGTTTTTATTATTTTGATTCTTTCATTTACCATGTTGCGATTACATCTAATCCAGCTTTTATTTTGTCATTTGGCTTAACTTTAATATTTACATCTTTTGGAAGGTAAATTGCTACTTGTGAGCCAAAGTATATTATTCCTATCCTTTGTCCTTTTTTTACTATGTCACCTTCTTTCACATAACAATTTATTCTTCTTGCTATTGCTCCGGTAATTTGTTCTACCCATACTTCTTTGCCTTGTTCTGTTTCTATTTTTATTAGATTTCTTTGATTATCTTTTGCTTGATGTGTCGATGCTATATGAAATTTCCCAGGGAAAAATTTTATTTCTTTTATTCTTCCATCTACAGGGGATCTTTGAATATGGACGTTAAATATTGATAAAAAGATTCTTACTATTATTTTATCTGTCCCTTCATTAGATATTGATATTACTGTGCCATCTGCAGGTGATGGAATTTCTTTTTCTATAAAGTTTTTATTTCTTTCTGGATCACGAAAAAAATATAGAGAGAAAGCAAAAATTATAAAACTGATAAACGATATTATATATATTGCATGGAAACGCCTTGCAATATAGAGTGAAATTATAATTGCAATTAATGAGATAATAACGATTTTAATTGCTTCTTGTGCAATTTTCATAAATAAGATTATACAAAATTAAAAAAGCATATCAGAAATTTTTTGGGATAAATCTGGATGGTTTTCAAGAATATTTTCAAATTGTCCTTCATCAAGATTTTTAGCAATCTCATATATAAATGGTATTTTTATGGTTTTATATCCAATTATTTCTTCAGTATTACTGAATAATTCAAATTCATTTTGACAATGTGGACATTTAATATTATTCATATTTTCTACAACTGAAATAATTTTAATATTTAATTTTGATAAAAAATCTAATGCTTTTTTTACATCAAGTTTAGATATTTTTTGAGGAGTGGTAATTACTATAGCACCAGTTATATCATTTACTTGCTGACATATGGAAAGTGATTCATCTCCTGTACCAGGAGGTAAATCTATAATTAAATAATCTAATTCACCCCATTTTATATCCGAAAGCAATTGTCTTATTATGCTTATTTTAATTGGAGCTCTCCAAATTATTGCTTTATCATTTTCTTTTATTATTCCTCCAAATGATACTATTTTTAAATTTCCTTTTTCAACAGGATTTATTGTCCCATCATTGTTTATTGAATAAATATCTGATTCCGTTGATGTCATTTTAGCAATTGAAGGACCATGTATATCAGCATCAAGTATTGCTGTTTTGAAACCTTTTTTAACAAGAAATGATGATAAAAGAACAGATATTGTGCTTTTACCCACTCCACCTTTATTACTCATTACTATAATTTTGTTCTTTATTTTAGACATTTTGTCTTTTATTATGGACGTCCTATGATCTATTCTAATATCATGCATTTTTGTTTGATTAAGATAATTATTTATTATTTTGAAAAATGGGCAGGGCGGGAGTCGAACCCGCACGGCTTATTTTGTAAGCCAACGGATTTTAAGTCCGTCGCGTCTACCAGTTCCGCCACCAGCCCTATATGATTATTTTATCAAAATTAGAAGATTATTTAGTTAAATCTTTTGAGATAATTAATATGAAAATCTTTAAGCTTCTTAACAAGTTCTTTTATTTCATCTATTGGAGGTAGAAAAGTTATTCTGAAATGGTATGTATGTGGTTTCTGCCCGAAGCCAGAACCTGGCACAACGCATATCCCTGTTTCTTCAAGTAAATTTAAACAATAATCAAAATCTCTTTTTGATTCATATTCTATTAGCTGTTGTTGGGTTATATTTTTTATGTTTATTGATTTTTCAGGAGGCAGATCTATTTTTACAAAGGCATACATAGCACCATAAGGAGCTTTGAGAGACATACCTTTTATTTTATTTAACTCCTCCCCAAGAATTTCTGCTTTTTTCTTTAATTCATTTAATATAGCTTTTTTTTCTTTTTCGTATAGTTCGTAGCTTTCTTCATTTTCAGTTGGAGGATTAACCATAGCATAGGTAATTATTTGTCCTGCCGTATTTGCACAAAGCCCTATAGAATGCAGTTTGATCATTTCCATATATATTTCTGATGGAACATTTCTTACCTCTACGTATCCACCTCTATGTCCACACTCACCTAAAAATCCTTTTGAGGTTGAATGAAAACTGAACAACCAAACATCCTTTATTTTCATTTCTTCCATAACAGAAGCGAAGGAATGAAATTTATGAGATGTACTATATATGTTTTCTTGATAAACCTCATCAGCAAGTATAGCTATTTTATGTTTTTTTGCAAAGTTAATTATCATTTTTATATTTTCCTTTGAAAGAACGCTTCCTGTTGGATTACCAGGATTTATTACTATTATTGCTTTTGGGTTTATAGAGTTTTTCTTTGCTTCTGATATGCTTTTTTCGAGTTCTTTTTCATTTAACTCCCAGTGTTTATCTTCATCTAAATAATAGTTTATTTGAGATGCTCCGTATAGTGATATTGTAGCGCTATATAATGGGTATTGTGGTATAGGTATCATAAATCCTGATTTTTCATCCTCTCTAAGCATTAACATAACCGACTGTATACCTTTTGATGCTCCATCAGTAAGGATAATTCGTGTTGGATCGGATTTTATATTATCTCTTTTTTCTATAAAGGATGCGACAGCTTTACGTATGAAAGTCATTCCTTCACTTTGAGTATAAGCTCCCATACCATGAGGATTTTCAGAAAGTATATATTTAACTTTTTCTATTATATCTTTTGGAAAAAACTTAGATGTTGATATGTTTTCAATTAAATTTGGATATTCACATGCTGCAAGAAGTTGCCTTACATATGTAAGTGGTTTTTGGTTTAATGCTTGAGGGTTACCAATATTGCAATAGATTATTTTTTTACCTTCCTTTTCAAGTTCATATGCTCTTTGTACAATTTTACCTCTTACAGCATATTGTGATTTTATTAAATTAGGATTTATTTTAAGATTCATATAATCCTCATAAGAATTATTAATATTCTTATCCTTACTTATAATTATAAAAATTTAGTGTGATTTTATCAAATGTCCAAAAAATAGTATAATTTTAAAGAGGAATATGATATGGGAGATGATAATAATTTAGAGAAAAATAATAATGGTGATATTAAAAATTTTGAAGATTTGATAAAGGACTTAAATTCACTTTTAGATAAAATTCCAGAAATGTTAGAATCTACAAAAGCTAAACAACAAGATTCAGTTGAAAATTTTATTAACATAACTTCAAAACAAAATGATTTAGAAAAAGTTGAAGAGAAAACTCAAAATGATTGTCAAAATTTAGATGAAAAGATATCTCCTTCAACTGAAGAAAATATAAATCAAATTGATTTGAATAATGTTATAATAATTCCGGATGAAGATATAAAGATTGAGGATGCTATAAAGGAACAAGAATTAGAAGAAAACAAGATTTCTCGAAAAACAGAGGAGTCTCATAATATTACTGAAAATGAAAGCAAAAAGTCAGACAAATGGGATATAGAAAATTTTGATAATATAGAAATCAATAATTTAGAGTTGATTGATGAGAAAAAAGAAAGAAATTTAGAAAATATTGATATAGAAACATCTTCACAGGCTATAAAATCAGAAATAGACCAATTGAATGAAATATCTGATTTACAACAATCTACTAATAAAAATAAATATCTCACATTAATACTTTCAGAAGAAGCCAAAAAACTAATTTCTGTTACTAAACCTGACTCTATTCCTCAAGAAAGAACTAGAAAAATAGGTATAATTTATGCATCAAATGATGATACTATTTTGATTAACTTTTTAAAAATGATCGATGAAATATCTTTTTTATCTAAAAATAAACCTATGTTCATCGAACGTTCTTTTATAATTCCATATGATGAAAATTTTTCAGTAGAATCTCTTATATTAAATTGTCAAAATGAAAAAATAAATTCTATTGTGCTTATTGGGGAGTTATCGGTTGATAAAATATATGAAATAGAAAATTCTATTTCACAATTAGGTTGTATATTTTTTAATATCAAAGCTAATAATTTATCTAAGTCAACTGTCATAGATTTTATTATGGAGCTTATTGCGTTGGCTGTATGATAGAAAAATGGGAAATAAAAGATATAGCTCAAAACAAAAAAGCATTGCTAATAAAAGGTGATTTTAAAGATATTTTAAGTATTGTAAAGAAGTTAGGGCCTATACTTTCTCGTCCTGAAAGATTACTTAAAGGTGATTATACTTTTATAATGTATCTCCTTGAGGATGGTATTGAGGATAAGATAAATAAAGCTATGAATGAAATAATTGGAAAAGTAACCAAGGGTGTTAAAAAAATAACAAATCAAGTATCAAAAGAATCACAAAAAATAGAGGAAAAAAATCTTTCTGAAAATAATTTAAGTCTCGATATCCCTATGCCTGACCTTGAAGTTAAATCAAGCATACAGGACAAAAAAGATGATTCTACACGAATTATTCCAAATAGTAAAGGTCCTCTTTTCCCAAAAGCTACTCAACCCAAAGATATTAAAGAAGAAGAGAAACCGAAAGAAAATGAAGAAACTAAGAAAGCAAAAATTACTGTGCCTCCTTCTCCAAATATAAGTCAAAGGAGTATTGATAGATTGAAACTAAGGTGGTCTATAGAACTTCCCCTTAATCCTACTATGAGTTTTCAGACACTTATAACTGGTTCTCATAATAGATTTGCTCATGCTGCAAGTATGGCTGTTGTGGAAAATCCTGGAGTTATGTATAATCCAATACTTATTTGGGGACCGATGGGTAGTGGTAAATCTCATTTTATACATTCTATGTCTTATGGACTTTCATCAATAATGGGGCAAAAGAATATTTTTGTAACTAATGGAGTTAAGTTTTCAGTTGGTGTTACGATTGCAATTAAAGAAGGTTTTTTGAGTAATATAGCACAGTTTATAGAAAATTCTAAAGTTATAATAGTAGATGATATACATCTTATGCTTATTAATAAAGAAAATAAAGATTTTATAAGTAAAGTAATATCTAATTGTATGCAATCAAATAAACAAGTTGTTTTTTCTTCACTTTTTTCTCCAAAAGAATTAGAGCCTCTTGAAGCCATGCTTGGTATTGAAATATCGCAGGGATGGATGGTTGATATAAAACCACCTAACCCTCAAAGTTATAGAGCTGTATTAAATCAAATAATTGGTAATATGGATGTCAGGTTGTCAGAAGAACATATAAAGAGATTTTTTGTATCAAAATCGCTTGATTTTAGGACTGCTACAGTTATGCTATTTAGAATGAAGAAACTTGAAAAATATATATCTTCTATTAATCCATCTCTTTTACATCAAGATCTTTTAGATATGCTTTTTGGAGAAAAGGATGATCTGTCTGCTCCAACTCCGCAAGAAATTAAAGGAGCAAATTTTTATACTTCTTCTACCCCTGATAGTTTTTATAAATGGGGCATATTTTATCCAAAGGACATGAAAGATTATGTAAAATATGTTTATTTTAAAATGTCTCAAATTTCTTCTAATGTTATAGGAACAGATTTAACTTGGTATAATGTCTTTGAGGAAGAATATGACCCTGATGAAGTTTATGGTATTCCTTTCAAGATTGGAAGTTATGTTTTAGAAAAAAATGTAAATGGAGTTATAGTAATAGGACCACCACCTACTAGTGCTCTTTCCGCGAAAGAAATTGAATTTAGGCATCTTGTTGATAAAATACTTGAAAGCTTAAATATTAAAACAGCCTGGATATATTCAAATAGGCTTAAAGCTACATCTAATTATCTTAACGCCATTCTTGATCTTATATGATGATAATTATAATTTTGATATTTATTTCTTTAATATTTTTAATTTTTTGGTATTTAAAATTTATATATATACTTCCGGTTCAGCGTAAAATTAAGGAGTATGAAAAGTTTTATCATACATTTGAAGAATTTACTAAATCTATTTTAAATGTAGCATTGTCTTTCCATAAAGAGGATTATATAAATCTTGTTAATATGATTATGATAAAACTTAATAATATAATGCCAGATTCTGTATTCTATTTAATTGAAAAGAAGGGAGAAGAATTAGCAGTTTTAGGTGTTATAAACGAGGGAGAAATAAAGATTGATTCTTCCAAAATAAAAGAAATAATTTCTGCTACAAAAGATGAATTTACTTATATAGAAAGAACTGATATATTTGAAAATGAAAAGGCAAGTTTTTTTGTTTTAAGCTTATCTGATAGTATTAGAAAAATTTTTATAATTTCTTTAATAAATGAAAGTGAAAAAGAAGTTTCAATAAAATATTTTAGATTTGTACTTCTTATTCTTAAAGTTTTTTTAAATTATTATTCTGAAATTGAAAAAAGGAATATAGAAATTAAAAAATTAAAAATGGAGATGGATAGTGTAATTCAAGAATTAGAGAGTCAAGAAACTAAACTTATTAAAAAACATAAAGAAACAAAACTTATTTATGAAGGGATATCTACGTTTAATTCTGATTTAGAAAATCCTACTTTGTATTTAATTGAATTAATTTACAAATCTATATCTCCTTCATTTATTTCATTTTTTTGCTATAATGAATCTAAAAATACACTTTATCCACTTATAACTCAGCCATCTAATTTCCAAATAGTAGAAGAATTGAATGTAAATAACAGTCAAAATTTGTGTGTAAAATCATTTATTTCCGGCAATCCTCTTTATATTACTGATAAGCATGATTTAAATCAAATTCCATTTGCTCAAAGATTTAATATAAATACAATGCTTATATTTCCTGTAGCTACTTCTAAAATAAAATATGGAATAGTTGTTATAGCGGATAGCTCTCTTAGAAAGTATTTACAAGATGACCTTTCTTTAATAGATATAACTATAAAACAACTTGCTTTACTTATGAACTTTTCTGATCTTTATAATAAATTATCTCAATATGCTGCAAAAATGGAAAATTTGAATAAAATAAAAGATGAGTTTATTTCATCTGTAAATCACGAGATTAAAACTCCTCTTACAACAATAAAAGGATTTCTTTCAGTGTTACTTAATGGTGAATCAGGGATATTAAATGATCAACAAATGTCATTTTTAAATCTCGTTGATCAGGCTACAAATCGTCTTATTAATATAGTTACAAATTTACTTGATATTTCTAAACTTAATTCTAAATCAGAAATGGAACTTGAAAAAGCAGATATGGTTGAACTAATATTAACTCTTTTGCCTTCTTTAAGAATGAAAGCGTATTCTAAAAATATAAGAATCTTGTTTGAAACAGAGTTAAAATCTGTTTATGTTATTATGGATAAACATTGGATTGGACAGGTCATTCACAATTTAACTGATAATGCTATTAAATATTCTCCTCCATCAACTGTTATAAAAATGTCTGTATATGATAGGGGAGATGTTGTGGTATTTTGCATTGAGGACCAAGGATATGGTATAGAGGAAGATGATAAAAAATTTATTTTTGAAAAGTTTTTCCGTGGCAAAAATGTTTCTTTTAATACAGAGGGAAGTGGTTTGGGACTCGCCATAGCAAAAACTATAATAGAAAAGCATGATGGTAAAGTATGGTTTGAATCACATAAAGAAAAAGGAAGTAAATTTTATTTTGCTCTCAGAAAAAGTTAATTTTTATTTTTTTTCCCATTTATATACTATTGACTTAATTCTTTCAATTGCTTTTTTTATGTTTTCAAGTGAGTTAGCGTATGAAAATCTTAAATATCCTTCACCAAACTCACCAAAACAAGTACCACTTAAAGCCGCAACTCCAGCTTCATATAGAATTAAATCTGCTAACTCCTGAGATTTCATCCCTGTTCCTTTTATATTTGGAAAAACGTAAAAAGCTCCTTTTGGAGTTTTACAAGAAAATCCTGGTATTTCATTTAATCCTTTTACTATCTCATCTCTTCTTTTTTTAAATTCTTTTAGCATCTTTGTGACTGAGTTTTGTGGCCCTGTTAACGCTTCAATCAAAGCCTTTTGTCCAAATGCTGGTGCACAAGAAACTGAGTTTGTAATAAGTTTAGTTATGTATGGAGTAAGTTTTGAAGGACAAAGTCCATATCCTAGTCTCCATCCAGTCATGGCGTATGTTTTTGAAAGTCCATCTAAAACAATCGTCCTTTCTCTCATATTCGGATATGTTGCTATTGATATATGTTTCTCACCATATATTATTTCACTATATATCTCATCAGAAAGAATATAAATATCAGGATATTTAATTAAGATTTCATATATTTGATCCATCTGTTTTTTTGTTATAACTCCGCCAGTTGGATTTGCAGGTGAATTTATAACAACAAGTCTAGTTCTTGGAGTTATTAATTTTTCTAAGTCTTTTGGGTCAAAGTTGAAATCATTTTCTTCTTTTATATGTAGAGGAATAGGTTTGCCACCTACGAAATTTACAAGTGATTCATATATAGGATAAGATGGATTTGGACATATTACTTCATCTCCTTCATCAACCAATGCCATTATAGTATATAACATTACCGGTTTACCACCAACTGTTATAACAACATCTTCTGGTTTTGCATTAATTCCTGGACGAGTTTTATTTAAATAATCTGCTACTGCTTCTCTTGCTTGTAAAATTCCAGCAGAGGGAGTGTAATGTGTAAATCCTTCTTTTATTGCTTCAATTGCTGCTTTCTTTATGTTTCTTGGGGTATCAAAATCAGGTTCTCCTATTTCAAGATGTACAATTTCTTTACCTTCGGCTTCAAGTTTTTTTGCTTTTGCAAGCACTTCAAATGCTGTTTCGGTTCCAAGTCTTTTCATTCTTGACGCTAAATTCATTTTTCCTCCTAAGATGGTTTATAATTACAAAAAATATTTAGATATATCTAACAAAATTTTACAATAGTATTTTTAATTTGTCAAAATTGATAAAATTGTTTTTATGAAACAAACGTTGACTTATAAGGATATATCAGATATCCCAAAGCTCTTAGTGGAGTTTGATGAAAAAAATAAGAGCTTTTATAATATTGATAAATACGATGAATTTTTTCTTTTAGGAAGAGGGAGTTCAGGGAATGCTACTCTTTTTGCTAAATATATTTGGGAAAGTTATTGTGGTAAGATATCAAATATAGTACATCCTTTTTCAGTTTTTAATTTGAAGAAAAAATTTAATATGAAAGGTAGAATTCTTTTTGCTTTTTCTCAGTCAGGTAGAAGTTATGATATAGTTGAATGTTCAAAACGATTTAAAGAAATGGGAGCAAAAATTATTGCTATAACAAATGAAAAAGATTTAAACAAAAATTCTCTTGCAAAAATATCTAGTTATCATGTACTTTTATCTAAATATGTTGAGTTGCCCGTTGCTGCTACAAAAAGTTTTATTTTACAACTTTGGGCAATACTTAGAATTTCTCAATTTTTAGGGAGTGGGTTTAGAGAAAAGCAATTTAGAAAAACAATAAAAGAGATAAGTGGAGTTATAGATAAGTTTGAATTTTATTATAAAAGTATTGATTTTAATTTGTTTCTTAAAAGTAGAGTAGTTGGATTTGTTGGTAGAGGTCCTTTTAATGCAATAGCTGAAGATGCTGCTTTGAAATTTAGGGAGATGGCACAGATTCAATCTTTAGGATTTTCTGCTGCTGAGTTTTTACATGGACCTGTTGGAGCTTTTGGTAATGATGATTTAGTAGTTATACTTTCAAGAGGATTAAAGTTAACTAAAGATTTAAAACTTGTAGAAGATAAACTTAAAGAAAAAAAAGTAAAATATTTTATACTTAATCCTTTTTCTAATAATTATCCTTTTAACTCGCTTAGCGTTGATGTTTTCATTAAGCTTATTGCTTTAAAACTTGCTACGTTAAAAGGTCTTAATCCTGATTGCCCTCATGGGCTTACTAAGGTTACTTACACTTTCTAGGAGGTGTTATGAGAGCTATAATAATATTTGTTTTATTTTTATTTTCATGTCATTATAGAGTAAAAGAGCTTAAAGAGACAAATTTAAATATTGATAAAAATATTTCTTCTTGTCCATCTGAATCTTCACAACCTTTACAGATACCACAATGTGGGAAGGATGAGATTTTAGTGTGTAAAAAGATTGAACCAAAAGAAGCGGAAATAATTAAGGTTGAATTTCCTAATATATTGGAATTTCCTTTGGATGAATCATTTAAGAGGGCTATAGATTTAAATATAAATTATTTAAAAAATTTAAATAAAGATGTAAATTATGTTTTTGCAGGCAGAAAGATAGATAAAAATTTGCTTTTAAGTTCCAGCATGAAATTAAAAGAGATAGCAGAAACATCTAAAAATTATCAAGATTTTAAAAAACTTATAATTGAGAATTTTGATTTTTATGAACTTGTTAAAGGAACAGATATGCCAACTTTTAGTTCATATTATGAGCCAATTTTTGAAGCAAGTTTCAAAAAAGATAATACCTATAAATACCCTATATATAGAAAGCCTGATGATATGATTGAGGTAAATCTTGAAGATTTTGATATAGATAAATATAAAGCTCAAAAGCTTACTGGTAGACTTGTTGGTACAAAAATGATTCCTTATTACACTAGAGCAGAAATAGACTTTGATGGTATTTTAAAAGATAAGGGGTATGAGATTGCATATTTGAAAGATATTACAGATGTTTTAGATCTTCATACTCAAGGTTCTGGTATTTTAAAAATGAAAGAAGGAGGATATAAAAGAGCTAAATTTGCAGCTACCAATTCTCTTAAATTTAAAGGTTGGATGACTGTTTTATTAGAGAAAGGTTATATTGAGCGAAAGGGAGCAATTGGTGAGGATAAGACGTTTTATGATAGAGCAAAAGAGTTTATAAATAGAAATCCACATTTATGGAGAGATATAATAGGTTCAAATAAAAGATATGCTTTTTTTTATTTAGATGATTTAAAATCTTTTGACGAAGGACCTATTGGAACTTATGGTTCAAATTTAGTTGCACAAAGATCTATTGCGATTGATAATTCAATTATTCCATTGGGTGCGATTAGTTTTATAAATATAGATTTACCTGTTTTAGATGAAAATCTTAATATAAAGGAATTTAAAAAAGCACAAAGATTTACTTTCTGCCATGATACTGGTGGTGCAATTAAAGGAGCACGTATAGATTTCTTTGCAGGAACAGGAGAAAAAGCTAAAAAGTTTGCTTACTCTCTATGGAAAAAAGGTAATTTATATCTTTTGGTTTTAAAAGAGAACAAAAGATAATGAAGCTTATTATCATCTTTTTCTTATTTTCTAATACTAAATTATTTTGTGAGATATTGTGTGGTATAGATGTTTTAAAGAAAGAAAATTTTAGGTTATTAAATGGTAAGAAAGTCGGAATTATTGTAAATCACACTTCTTATGATAGAAATGGTAAAAGTGATGTCGATTTGCTTATTGATAATAGTGTCGATTTGAAAGCAATATTTTCTCCTGAGCATGGTTTCTATGGTATAGCAAAAGCTGGGGAGATTGTGGAAGATTTAGTTTATAGAGGAATTCCAGTGTATAGTTTATATGGTAAAAATAAAAGGCCTACAGATGAAATGTTAAAAGATTTAGACATTATATTGTTTGACATACAGGATGTAGGAGCAAGGTTTTATACTTATCTAACAACTATGGGGTATGCTATGGAAGAAGCTGCAAAAAGAGGTATAGAGTTTATAGTTCTTGATAGACCAAATCCAGTTTCTTCAGAGGTAATTGAGGGAGCTGTTTTGCCTCCTAATATAAAAGCTTTTACCGCATATTTTGAAGTTCCTACAAGACATTCTCTAACAGCTGGAGAGATGGCTATTTTTCATAAGACTAAATTAAAACTTGAACTAAAACTTACTATAGTTAAGATGGAAGGTTATAAAAAAAATTATTTTTTTGATGATACTGGTCTTAAATGGATAAATCCATCTCCAAATATAAGAAATTTAAATGCTGCAATTTTGTATAGTGGCATAGGATGTTTTGAAGCAACAAACATATCAGTTGGTAGAGGAACAGATGTACCATTTGAGTTTTTTGGTTCTCCTTGGCTTGATAGTAAAAAAATAATAGATGGCTTAAAAAAATCTAATTTAGATGGAGTGGATTTTTATGAATGTATAAAGAAACCTACAACCGATCTTTATGCAGGGGTTGATATAAATGGTATTTGTGTAAAAGTAATTAATAAGAAGAAAGTAAGGGCATTTGATATCTTTGTAAATGCTACTTATTTAATAAATAAGTTTCATCCCAATGATTTTGTTATGAAAGAAATTGAAATAGCTAAAATGACTGGAGATTCAGATTTTTATAATATGATAAAAAGTGGTGTTTTACCATCTGATATTTTGAAAAGATATAAAGTTCAACATAGAAAATTCAAAAAATATTTAAAAGATAATAGCATAAAACTTTACTAAGTATATACTACCATCTTAAATTTGGCTTTCTTGCTGCTGTTACTTCATCAAGCCTTTTTACGGGCATATTATGTGGTGCATTTTTTACTTTTTCTGTTTCATTTATTGCTTCATGATATATCTTAATCATAGCATTTATAAACTCATCTAATGTATCTTTATTTTCAGTTTCAGTTGGTTCTATCATTATAGCTTCCTGAACTATGAGAGGGAAATATATTGTTGGAGCATGGAATCCAAGGTCAAGCAATCTTTTTGCAATATCTATAGTTTTTACTCCTTTTTCTAATACTTCTTTTGGTGGTGTTAACACACACTCATGCATGCAAAATCCTTTTGAATATGCTGGATAATATCTCTCTAATTTTGATTTTACGTAATTAGAATTTATAATTGCATTTTCTGATATTTCTCTTAATTTTTTGAAGTCATGCATTAAAAGATATGTATACGCTCTAAGAAGAACTTGTGTGTTTGTAAAAAATGCTTTTATTCTTCCTATACTATTAGGTCTGTTTTCATCTAACTCAAAATTATTGTTTTTCTTAATAATTATAGGAATTGGTAAATATTCAGATAGAAATTTTTTTACCAAAACAGCTCCACTTCCTGGTCCTCCTCCACCATGTGGGGTAGAAAATGTTTTATGTAAATTCAAATGTAAAATATCTACATCAAAATCTCCTGGTTTTACAAGTCCGATTAAAGCATTCATGTTTGCTCCATCCATATATACAAGAGTACCATTATCATGACATATTTTTACTATTTCTTCTATCTGAGTTTCAAATATCCCCAGCGTATTTGGTATAGTTAACATTATAACTGCTGTTTTTTTATTAATATGTTGTTTAAGTGTGTTTATATCTATCTTGCCATCTGGAGTTGAACAAATACTTATTGTCTTAAACCCAGCCATTGTTGCTGTTGCTGGGTTTGTTCCATGAGCAGAATCTGGAACTATGATTTCGTCTCTTTTTTCTCCTTTTACATCGAAATATTTTTTAGCTATTAGAATACCTGTGAATTCCCCGTGAGCTCCAGCAACGGGCCACATACTTCCATCATCCATACCACATATTTCGCATAATTTTTCTTTTATATCATATATAATTTCTAAAGTTCCTTGAGCATTTTGTTCTAAAGTTAATGGATGAAGCGATGTGAAACCTTCAAATGATGATGTTTCCTCATTTATTTTTGGGTTATATTTCATTGTACATGAACCGAGTGGATAAAAATGTGTATCTATTGAGAAATTTAACTTTGACATCCTTGTAAAATGTCTTACAACATCAAATTCAGACATCTGTGGTAAGTTTGGTTCTTTTTCTCTTAAATACTTCTTATCTATGTCATTAAAGTTTTTTACTTCTCCAAAATGAACTGCTCTTTTACCTTTTTTTGATTTTTCTATGCTTAGCTTTAACTCAAAATTTTCCATCTTTTCCTCCTACTAACATAGTATTATTTATTTTTTTAAATAATACTTCTGTAAGTTCTTCGATATCTTTTTGTTTTTTTGTTTCAGTAAATGCTATAAGTAAATTATTTTTGTATTCTTTATCAAAATCTTCAAGTTCTAGACCTGGATCTATTGAGAACTCTTCAACTATAGTTTTTCTTAAAGTTTTTGCTTCTATAGGCAGTTCTATTACAAACTCATTAAAGAATTGTTTATTATGTTTTAATCTAATACCTTTTTTCTCAAAAGCAATTTTAGCTTCAACTGCCAATTGATGGTTTAAAGATGCTAATTCCTTTAATCCATTTTTCCCAAGAAGTGTTACATATATAGTAGCCCATAAAGCACATAAAGCTTGATTAGAACATATATTTGATGGAGCTTTTTCTCTTCTTATATGTTGTTCTCTTGCTTGTAAAGTTAAGACAAATCCTCTTTTACCATCTTTATCTTGAGTCATGCCACATATTCTTCCAGGCATTTGTCTTATATGTTCTTTTTTACATGTAAATATTCCAAGATAAGGCCCTCCATATGATAGAGGGAGCCCTAAAGATTGTCCCTCTCCTACTGCAAAATCGAATCCTGCTTCACCTGGTGTTTTTAAAATTGATAAAGAAACTGGTTCAGCAATACATATGGTAAGTATATTTTTTTCTTTTGCTATACTGTTTATTTTTTCTATATCTTCAATTATTCCAAGATAATTTGGATTTGAAACAATAACGCAACATATATTCTCATCCATTATTTTTCTTAGAGTATCTGAATCAGTTTCGCCATCTTTTGAGGGAATTTCTATGAAAAGATAATCATTTTTAGCGGAAAAATAAGTTTTTACCACCTCTATATATCTTGGATTTATGAGTTTTGAATATAATATTTTTTTCTTTTCACTAATTCTTGCACATGCTTTTACTGCTTCGGCAAGTGAAGTTGATACGTCATACATAGAAGCGTTTGAATAATCCATTCCATATAATTCTGAAATTATACTTTGAAACTCATATATTGCCTGCAAAGTTCCTTGACTTGCTTCTGCTTGATAAGGAGTATAGGCAGTAAGAAATTCTGTTCGTGTAACGATATGTTTTATAACAGCAGGTATGTATCTTTCATAAACTCCTGCCCCAATAAATGATTTAATTATATTATTTTTTTTGCTTAATTCTTTCATTTTATTGTATGCTTCCATTTCATTTAAAGCATTTGGAAGGTTGAAATTTGATGTTATATATTTTTTAGGGATTTGGCTTATTAATTCTTCAAAACTTTTTACTCCAATTGTGTTAAGCATTTCCTTTTTTTCTTCTTCTGTATTTGATATAAACATGACTCCTCCACTCAGCTAAAAATTAAATATAACAAATTAATAATTCGAAACGATAATTTAATGTTGTTGCGTTTTTACAAATTCTTCGTATTGATTATTATCCATCAAATCAGAGGTATCTATATTTGAAATCTTAATTTTGAATATCCAACCATTACCATAAGGATCTTGATTCATTACAGCAGGTTCGGATGTAAGATTTTCATTTACTTCTATTACTTCTCCTGTTAATGGTGAATATATATCAAAAGCAGATTTAACAGATTCAACAACACATGCTTGTTTCCCTTTTTCAACTTTTGTTCCTTTTTTTGGTAGGTCTACAAACACTATATCTCCCATTTGAGTTTGAGCAAAATCAGTAATACCAACTGTTGCTATATTTTGCTCAATTAAAACCCATTCATGAGTTTTTGTATATTTTAAATTTTGTTTCATAAGCACTCCTTTTGAAATTAATATCCTATTACTATTTTACAAAAACTTAAGATATTTTTTATTAAAACTCAAAAACCTTTAATTAGTTATACTAATTAAGAAAAAAAATTGTTTTTATATATTTTTTTGTTATAATTTAAATTATACTAACAAAGTTAGATGAAACTAACATATTAAATAAAATTATGAAAAAAAATAGTTCCAAGCTAACTAAAAGTTTAGAAGATTATATAGAAGCTATGTATATATTTGAAGAAAAAAATGGTTTTTCAAGGATAAAAGATATTGCAATTTTTTTGAATGTAAAATTTCCATCTGTAAATAGTGCAGTAAAAGAATTAGAGAAAGAAAATTTGATAATTCATCAAAGGTATGGATATATTAAGCTAACAGATAATGGGAAAAAAATAGCTCAAAGTATAGTTAAAACTCATAGAGAACTTGTTGAATTTTTTGAATTATTAGGTTTTAGTCATAAATCTTCACTTAAATATGGGTGTAACTTGGAGCATATAATAGATGAGATTGATAAAAAGAGAATATCTAAATTAATAAATAGGATTAAATGTTTGAAAAAGAAGAATATATGGCAGTAAAACTTATAGATGCTAGTTTTAGAAAGTTAAAAATTATTAAAATTACGGGTAATAAAAATTTAGTTAAAAAGTTATATTCTTTAGGAATATATGAGGGGGGAGAGATTGAAAAAAAATTTTCATATAAAAAAGGGCCTGTTATAGTAAAAGTCTTAAATTCTACTGTAGCATTGGGTAAAAATATGGCAGAGAAAATAATTGTAGAGGAGGAGAAATGAAAAAAAGAATATCTTTATTAATTTTTTTGTTCATTTCTAATAATATGTATGCTGTGAGACCTATTATAACTGAGGACCCTCATGTTGTTGGTAAGGATGTTTTTTCAGTTGAATCTGGTCTTATGTATAACAATAAACATTTTAATTATGATATAACTTTAATATATGGGTTTGCTGAAAAAATGGAAATTGCAGCTAAGGGTAATTATTTAGATGAAAATTTTAATTTTTTGAGCGGGATTCATTTTAAATATGAATTAGATTTTTTTACTTTTAAATCCGAGTATCTTAAAAATCTTAAGATTTCAGAGTCTTTTTTTTCTCTTAGCTTTTCAAAATATTTCTATAAAAACAATAATTTTTCGATTTTTAGTAATATTGGTTTTTTAAAAAATAATAATGAAAATTTTATATTTTACTCATTAGCTTCATCTTATAATTATATGAGGAATAAAATTTTTTATACTGATTTATTCTTTGAAGTTAATGATGATAGTTTTAGTATTTTTAGAAGACATATATTTAAACCTCTAATTGGTGTAAATTATTTACTCTCTGAAAGTTTTGTTTTAGATTTAGGTTATATGATTGAGTTTAATGAATTTAAAAAGAAGACAGACAATTATATTTTAGGGTTTACTTTAAATTTTTGATTGTTTATGAAAATTATCCTTGTTGGAAATCCTAATGTTGGAAAAAGTATAGTGTTTTCATATTTAACTGGCTATACTGCTATATCTTCAAATTATCCTGGAACTACTGTTGATATATTAAAGGGAAAAACAAAGTTTAGTAGTTTTGAGTATGAGATTATAGATATACCTGGTTGTTATAGTTTAGAAGGGGAATCTGTAGCGGAAAAAGTAGCATCCCAAATAATAAATTCTAAAGATTATGATTTTATTTTTAATGTAGTTGATGCTAATAATTTAGAAAGGAATTTGTTTTTAACTCTAGAATTGATGGAGTTAAAAAAGCCGATGATTATTATTATGACAAAAACTGATATAGCAAAAAACAAAGGTATAGATATAGATTATAAAAAATTATCGGAGATTTTAAATATAAAAATTTTTCCTGTTATTGCTACAGTTGGAGTTGGATTTGATAATATTAAAAATCAGATTGAAGATATATTTTCTAACAAAACAACTTTAGAAAATTATTTAAATATTCCTAAAGACCCTTTAGAAAAATGGAAACTTATTGGTGATATATCTCATAAAGTGCAAAAAATAACCCATAAACATCCTAGTATGTTAGAGAAACTAGAAGAAATAACCACAACTCCATCTACAGCTATACCATTTGCTTTTTTGGTAGTTTTTGTAAGTTTTTATTTAATTAGATTTATTGGTGAGAGTTTGATAACTTACTTTTTAGATCCTTTATTTAATAACTATTATATGCCTTTAGTAGAAAAATTTTCTTCATATTTTAGATATGGTTTTTTAAAAAATGTTATTTTCTCTAACAATATAAATCCACTAGAAGGTTTTTCTGTTTTAACTACTGGTTTATATATACCTTTTGTTGTAGTATTGCCTTACGTTTTTTCGTTTTATCTTGTTTTAACTATATTAGAAGATATTGGATATCTACCAAGATTGGCTGTTATATTAGACAGATTTTCTCATAAAATAGGTTTACATGGTTATGGGACTATCCCAATGATAATGGGTATGGGTTGTAAAGTTCCTGGTATATTTTCGCTAAGAATATTAGAAACTGAAAGAGAAAAAATTATAGCTGCCTCTTTACTTTTTTTAATTTCACCTTGTATCCCTCAAACTGCTATGATTTTTTCATTGCTTGCTAAATATCATTTCATATATACATTTTTATTATTTGCCTATATAGTTTTAGTAGGATTAATAGCTTCATTTGTTTTGAATAAGATTTTAAGGGGGGATTCATCAGATCTTTTTATTGAGATACCATCATATCATATACCTGTTTTAAAAAATATTTTTCTAAAATTGAAAATAAGAATAATTCAATTTATTTTGGAAGCTGTCCCTTTTGTGATTTTTGGTATTTTTATTATTAATATTCTTTCAATCTTAAATATTATTGATTTTTTGTCAAAAATTTTCTCAGTATTAGCTAATATTTTCAATTTGCCTTCTAAAACATCTTCTGTTTTTATGGTAGGTTTTTTAAAGAAAGATGTAGCTATAAGTTTGTTAATACCTTTTAATCTTTCTCTTAAAGAGATATTGGTTTCTTCTTTTTTCCTAGTTACTTATCTTCCTTGTTTAGCTTCAATATTTGTTTTGTTAAAAGAATTAGGTAAAAGAATGACATTATATATAATATTTTTTAATCTTTTGATGTCATTGTTTTTTACGAAAATATTTTGGATTATGCTTTCTTTTATAATTTAAAGGAAAACACTCCACCTTTATAAAAAGGTATTTCAACTATTTGAGCTTTTATTTTTTTGTCTCTAATCTCTACTTCAACTTCTTGATTTATTTGAAGTTCTGGTGGCATATATCCCATACCAATGGATTTTTTTAATGATGGTGAATATGTAGCACTTGTTAAAGTACCTAAAAATCTGTCATTCTTAAATACTTTATACCCTGGCCTTAAAATACCATTTTCAACTGAAATTCCTGTTAGTTTCCTTTTTATACCTTCTTTCTTTTGTTTTTCTAACGCCTCTTTTCCTAAGAAAGTTCCTTTATTTAATTTAACTACCCATCCGTATCCTGCTTCAAAACTTGAATGTTCATCATCTATGTCTGCACCATACAATAAATATCCTGATTCAAGCCTTAGGCTATCTCTTGCCCCAAGTCCGCAAGGTTTAATTTCATATTCTTTTCCTAAATTCATTAATTCTTCCCATATCTGTGTAATTATTTCATTTGGTGCTGTTATTTCAAAACCATCTTCTCCGGTATATCCTGTTCTTGAAATAAAACAATCTTTTGAATGCATATTTTTTTCTATAATACCAAATCTTGGATACTTTAATATTTCAGGAGCAAATTTTTGAATTATTTTTGGTGTGTTTGGGCCTTGTAAAGCAATCATCGAATATTCGTTTGTTTTATTGTATATTTTTACATTATAATTTTTTACATTTTTCAAAAACCATTCATAATCTTTTTGAGTTGTTGTTGCGTTTACTATTACAAGAAATCTTTCTTCATCTAAACAAAAATTTATAACATCATCAACTATTCCTCCTCTTTCATTTGGGAGATGTGAATATATTCCTTCTCCTTTTTTTAATTTAAATACGTTATTTGAGTTAAGATAATCTAAAAAACATCTTGCATCTTTACCTTCTATAAAAATTTGTCCCATATGACTTACATCAAAAATTCCTGCTGAATTTCTTACAGCAAGGTGTTCTTTTATTATTCCTTCAAATTGGACTGGAAGTTCCCAACCATGGAAATCGACGAGTTTTCCTCCATATTTTTTGTGAATATCATTCAAATAGGTTTTTTTCAAAGTGATATTATTCATTTTTCCTCCTGATTAAATTTTACTAAAAATAATTTAAAAAGGCTTAAAGTATGTAGTAATAATAAGTGATATAAATATTATCAACCACCATGGTATAATATATCTATATATTTCAGTCAATTTTCTATTAAATCTAATGCTTGATAAAAATAGATTTATACCAAAGGGAGGAGTCATATATCCTAGCTCTAAATTAATTAAGAATATAATAGCAAGATGTAAAGGGTCTATGCCATAATTTATTGCTACAGGAACCATTATTGGAACTACTATTATTATTGCTGAAAAGATTTCTATCATATTTATAGCAAGAATTATTATGTTTATAATTATTAAAAATAGATATTTATTATTAATATATTTTGATATAAAATTAAATATAGTTTCAGGAATTTGCGCATCAACAATATAGTTTGTAAAAGCTAAAGCTGATGCAAGTACTATAAAAATAGCACCTACAAGCAGCATAGTTTTCTTTGATATTTCAAATAATTCATTAATTTTTACTTCTTTTTTAATAAAACATTCAACAACTATAACATATACTACAGTTATAGTTGCAGCTTCAGAGGCAGTAATGATACCTAAATATATTCCACCAACTACAACAATTGGGAGAGGAATTTCCCATGCTGACTCAATTAAAGAACTTTTAATTTTAGTAAAGGAAAATTTTTCCGTAGTTATATTCATTTTTTTTGAAATTATCAATGAATATAAATAAAACATTATTGTTATTAAAATAGCATAGATTAAAGATTTTCTAAAAAGAATACTTATGTCTATTTTAGCTACAACTGAATACAATATTATTGGAAGAGAGGGTGGAATAAGTAAACCTAAACTTCCTGTTGTAGAGATTAATCCTAATGAAAACTTATCTGAATATCCTGCCTCTTTTAGTATTTGATATATAAGTCCACCAAGAGCAATTACGGTAATCCCAGATGCTCCACTAAATGCTGTAAATATAGAAGCAGAGATAATTGCTGCTAAAACTATTCCTCCTTTAAAGTTTCCAAACAGAGCAGATAAAAGATTAAAAAATCTTTTGGGAGCGTTTGAAGATGCTAAAATAAAACCAGCAAATGAAAAAAGTGGTATTGCAACAAGTGATGGCATACTTCCAAGTCTCATAAATTCTATAATAATTGATGCAAGTGGGATAGATTGTTGTTTATAAAGATGTATTGTCAGTAATATTATAACTGAGAAAACTGGTACAGATAATGCTAACATTATTATTGATGATATAAATACAGTCATTGTATTTTTTTGTTTCTTAAAATATTTGCTATTGAATGTAATGTCATGTTAAAGAAAACAAATGGCAGTAGTAAAACTATTTGATAGGATTGGAGTTTTAAAGCAATTAAATCTTTTACTGCTTTTTTAATACCTATATCCATATCTATGAAATTTAATGCTTCAATACATATTATAGCGGAGGTTATGCTGACGAAAATTTGTGATACTATATTTAAAGATATTATTCTTTTTTGCTTCTTAATAAACTTTTCGATAATTTCTATTTTGAAATGTGAACCATGGTATGTGACGAGTGATGAAGCAAACAAACATCCAATCATAACAATATTCCTTATTATTATTTCTATTTCTACTATAGAGTTATTAAAAAATAATCTAAGAATTATTTGTAAAAATGAAAGGATAATCATCATAAGAAGCATGAGAAATACAAGTTTAGTTTCAATGTTATATATTATTGAATCAATTTTTAATAGTTTTTCTTTTAACATTCCTATAACCTATTAATTCTCTTTCTATTTTTTCAAGTAGTTGTGAGCCATAAAATGATACTAAATCCTTTCTCGTTTTTATTGATGTTTCCTCAAATTCTTCTATTTTTTTTGGTTTTGTTGGTTTTAATTGTTTTTTAAGTATTTCTAAAGATTTTAAGTTATCTTGTCTTGATATTTTGTTTAAATCTGAAAAGTATTTTTTAGCAGTTTTTAAAAAAGTATCTTTTGTTTGATTATCCATCTTTTCAATTACTTCCTTTGATACTAATACTGCCCCTGTTCCATATGTGATTGGTATGTCAAGAATATAATTCATTTTTTTATGCCATCCTAAGGGAAGAATTGTAGCTGGTGTAGCATATACTGTGTCAATCATGCCTGTTTGTATAGATGTCATTACATCAGCTATGGATAATGGTATTGGACTTGCCCCAAAATTTTCAAAGGTTTTTTGTGCTATTATATCCCCTTCCCATATCCATAACTTTGTTTTTTTAAAATCAGATATTGATTCAATTGGATTTTTTGATATAACATACACTTCTCCTATCTCAGCCCAACCCAATAATATAAATCCTTTTTCTTCAAATATCTTTTCAAATTCTGAAGAAAATTTTTTATAAATATAATCAATCTCTTCAGTGTTTTTAAAGAGAAATGGAGCTTCAAGTACTCTTATTTCTTTTGAGATTTCACCTATGCCATATCCTGTAAAACCACTTGCATTTAACTGTCCTGACTTTATTTTTCTTATTACATCTTTTTCATCTCCTTGGATTCCACCAGTGTATATTTTAAATTTTATTGTTCCATTTGTTTGCTTTTCAATTTCTTTTGCAAACTCTCTTAAAATTTTTGTCCAATTTGTCCCCTCAGGGGCGAGTGTCGCAAATTTTATATTTATTTGTGATTTTAAATCAACTAAAAATAAGTTTAAAAAAATAAATATTGTTATTAGTTTTCTAAAAATAATCATCTTTTTTCTCCTTTAATTTTTTTGCTTTTAGTTGTGCTATTTTGTTAAAGAAAGCATATGGATAATTGTTATTTTCCCATGATGTTATTTCACTATATAGTTTTTCAAATAGTACTTCATCAAGTGTAAGTGCTGCAAATCTCATATACAAATATTTGTTCAATAAAAAATCCTTACCATTTGATTTTATAGATTGTTCTAATAATTCTTTTGCTTTATTTATATCGCCACCTATAATCTTGGGTTTTGAAGCATAAATAAAACCACTAACAGCTGCTACAAATCCATTAAAATAATTTGGATTTAATTTGTATAAGTTTTGTGAAATTTCCTCTATATCGCTAACCATTTCTAATGCTTCAGGTTCATCAAGATTTGAATCAACATAGGCAAGCTTACAAAACATAACAGCTAAAAAAAGTTTTTTTACATCTTCATTTGAATTTAGTAATGAAATATTTTTTTCTTTTATATATTTTTCAGAATATCTAATCCCTTTGATATAAAAGTTGTTTGCTATATCCTTTTCACTTTGCCAAAAAGTATAAGCATATCCACACAAGCCCATGGATAAATTTTTAATAATTCTAATATCTTCGTTTTTATTATATAAAACTTCTAACATCTTAAGATTTGCCAAAAGACTATCTCTTAAATATATTAAATTATCTTCACTATATATTTTTTCTTCTATACCTTTATCTATTATATAAGATGTTTCCTTTAATGCTATACTTTTAACAGAACATGAATAAATGGTAATGCTTACTATAACTATAAATATTCCTTTCATTTTCTTAGTTTTTTTACCATTTTTTTAAATGTATCAAAATCTTGTTTATATTTTTCATAAAATTTTTCAGGTGTGGTTTTAATTCTATAATTCCAATT
>JANZZP010000083.1 GCA_026419335.1 Elusimicrobiales bacterium
ATAGAAGCCCTTGCGTTTTTCTTCGCACCAGGAGAAACAAATAACAATTTTTACAATAGATACATTATTTTTTCTCTTCTTACAAAAAAAATTTACAGAATAACTTTACAAGAACAAAAGATAAAACAAGTTATTGAAAACGACTCCTTAAAAGAAATAAAAAGAACTGAAAGGGGTATGCACCTTATTTTCAAAAATACAGAAATTGAGGGTAAATTTCTCATATCAACAATACCTATTCACATACTTAATTTAGGAAATATAAAACATCCTTTTACTAATAAATTTAGTGAAATTTTTTATAACATTACCTTCAAAGATATTATTCTTCCTAATTATCTTCCAGAATATTTGCTATATATAGAAAATCAAGACTATTGTTATATAACTCATAGAGAAAATATATTAAACTTATACCAAAAAAAGCCTTTAGGAAAATATCCTGAAGAGGAAGAAATAAAAAAATTGATGAAAAACATATTCCCCCATTTAGATAATCTACCAGAATATACCATTAAACCCCATATTTTCGTTTCCCATAATTTTAAAGATAAAATAAAATTTAATATGGATAAAAATATCTTTTTTACAAAAAATATTGAATACCCCTATTATGGTGGAGACGGAGAGATTCTCTTCAGAAATACCATTAAGGAAACCTTATGGAAAAGGCTTTTATAGTAGTCTCACTCTGTGTAACCCTTTACCAGATTTTCTTTAAAAAAAGCCATTTTCTAAATATCATATCCTTTTTGATTTTATTAGCATTGGTAATCTATACAATGATAATTTACAGGCACTTCCCTGTGACTGGACTTTTTGAAACACTTTCCTTTTTTGCCTTTTCAATATTAGGTTTAAAGCTTCTGATAAAAGAGGATAATTTCCAATATAATTTATCATCAAATATTATAATTTCACTACTACTTTCTCTCTGTCTTATGGCATCTACAAAAAAATCAGCCTTTACTCCAGATGCATTAAATACAATATTATTCCCTTTGCACGTGGCTTTCTCTTTTGTAGCTTATGCTAGTTTCACCCTTGCCTTTTGTGGAGCTCTATCAAAAATTGATACTATCAAAATCCAAAATCTAAATTACATAGGTTTTGTTACCTTTACAATTGGTCTATGGACTGGCGGTATATGGGCTTATAAGGCATGGGGAGCTTATTTTCTTTACAGTATTAAAGAGATTTTTTCCTTTGTAATATGGATTTATTACGCATCGGTTATCCATATCAGATTTATAAAAAACAACATTAAACTCTTAAAGATTAGTACGATTATCGGTTTTATAATTGTTATATTTACATATATTGGCATAGGCTTGTTTATGAAAAACACCCATTCATTAGGTTAAAGATGTTTAAGAAGTTACTGTTAGATTTAAGAAAAACTATTTATTTGCTCTTTGCAATTTGCACATTTTCTGTAATTGGTTCTTTAATTATACACTTCAACCCTGAAGGATACTTCAAAATTCACATTTATCCATTATTTCAATGGCTTATTGAGCATCCAAGATTAGATACTTTCTGGATTTATATTATAATTGCTCTCTTTCTTTATATCGCTCTTGCAACAATCTTTTGCCTTATAAATGATTATAAGAGACGAGACCTTCTCGTAGCCATAATGCATTTCTCTGTTCTTCTTTTTCTTGCGGCTCACATAGTTTCTGCCCTATTTACATTTAGAATAAATGATCAAATATTTATAGAAAATACTGAGTCAAAAATATTAATTAAGGAACATCAAAAAGTTTTAAATATTAGGGTAAAAAAAATAATATATGAAATCTCACAGTTTGGTATTCCAGTTAATATAAAGGCACAGATAGAACTGCCAAATGG